>DASWOE010000089.1:0-9593 GCA_036398875.1 Rhizomicrobium sp. | reverse complement strand
GCGACACCAGCGCCATTGCAGGAGTGCAACGCAAGGTGTTGTGCCGCCTCACAAAGTTGTAATAGGCGAAGTGCAGTCCAACTGCCGCCTCGAAGTTCTCCCGCTTCTTGCTGAACGCATGAGCGAGTCGAGTAAGCCTCCGCATGTACGACGACGCCCGACGCGATGCGCATGGCGCGTGCCTCGTTGCGGCTGAACAGCGTTGCGGCCAAGCCGTATGCCGTGTTGTTGGCGATGGCGATCGCCTCGTCGTCGCCGCCGAAGGTCTGCCAGGTCAGGACCGGCCCGAACACTTCCTGCTGCGAGATCTCGGCGTCGGGAGCGGCGTCGGCGAACATCGTCGGCTGGAAATACAGTTCGCCGAAATTGTGGTGCGAGCCGCCCCACAGCGTGCGGGCGCCGACGGCCTTGGCCCGCTCGACGAAGCCCGAAACGCGCGCATAGTGCTCGGGATGGATAAGCGGCCCGACCCGCGTCGCGTGATCGCGCGGATCGCCGACCACCAGCGCGGCCGCCGCGGCACGCACCTTCGCGAGGAATACGTCCTCGATGGACCGCTCGACCACGATGCGCGTGCCGGCCAGGCAGACCTGTCCGGCGTTCATGTATTGCAGGGCGACCGTCTGCGCCGCGGCATCGAGATCGGCATCGGCGCAGACGATGAACGGCGACTTGCCGCCGAGTTCGGCGCTCATCGGCGTGATGGAAGCCGCGGCGGCCGTTCCGATGCTGCGCGCCGTCGCGGTCGAACCGGTGAAGCTGATCCGGTCGATGTCGGGATGTTCGACCAGGGCGGCGCCGGCGTCCTCGCCGATCCCCTGCACGACGTTCAGCACGCCGTCGGGCACGCCGGCCTTCTGGGCGATATCGGCGAGCAGCGAGCAGGTGAGCGGCGCCCATTCGGGCGGCTTGACGACGGCGGTGTTTCCGGCCGCCAGCGCGGGGCCGATCTTCCACGTCGTGAGCATCAACGGCCCGTTCCAGGGCGTGATATGGGCCGTCACGCCCGCTGGATCGTAGCGGACGTGGTTTTCCGCTTCGGGGTGATCGATGACTTTGTTGCCGAGCCGCGTCGCGAAGTCCGCGAAGAAGGAGATGTTCTGCGCCGCGCGCGGCACCAGGCGATGCAGGTTGCCCGCGTGGAGCGAGCCGTTGTCGGCGGTTTCCACCGCCGCCAGGTCTTCGGCGCGCTCCAGGATGCCGGCGGCGAAACGCTCCAGGATCGGCAATCGTCCTTCCGGACCGAGAGCGGCCCAGGCCGGAAAGGCCTTGCGCGCCGCGCCCACGGCGTCGTCCATTTCGCTGCGGCTGCCCGCCGCCATGTCGGCGAGATGGGCCCCGTCGATGGGCGAATGGACGGCAAAGCGCTCCCGCGAGGGTACGCGGCGGCCGGCGATGAAATGATCGGTCGAGACCTCGACCCCCGCAACCTTGGCGCGTCCCTCAGACATAGCCTGCTCTTTTTTTGCGTCCGGCCGCGGATGGCCCATGCTCGCGCGAAGGACTCTCGAGACCCGGCGCCGAGCGACGATCCGTTCTTTAGCCCTGCCCCGCTGTACCGGTCGCGCACGCACTTGCGGCTCACTGCAAAGATCGCGGCGACGGCAAATGCGGGTTTCGGGTCGTCTTCAGGATGCCAGCGCCAGCGGCAAGGCTTGCGTCGGCGGAACCGCGGCGTCGAGTCGCGACAGCAGCGTTTCCTGCTCCGCAAGCGCCGCAGCGACGCTGGCCGCCTTGACGTGGCCATAGCCGCGGATCTGCTCGGGAAGGACGGCGATCTCGACGCTTCGATCGTGACGCTCCGGCGTCAGCGCGGCGGCGAGACGCTGCACCAGCGCCTTGTAGTCCGCGATCAGGCGACGCTCCAGCTTGCGCTCGGCGGTGTAGCCGAACGGGTCGAAGGCGGTTCCACGCAGGCCCTTGAGGCCGGCAAGGATATGAAGCAGCGGCTTCATCCACGGACCGAGCTTGACCTTGCGCGGCTCGCCCGTCGTCGGGTTGCGCCGCGCCAGCAGCGGCGGCGCGAGATGGAAGCTAACCCGGTAGCGACCCTTGAATTGCGTTCCGAGCGCCTGCCGGAATGTTCCGTCCGTATAAAGCCGGGCCACTTCGTATTCGTCCTTGTACGCCATCAGCTTGAACAGATAGCGCGCCACCATGCGGGCGAGCGCGTCCTCTCCCGGCAGCAAGCGGTTCTCCGTCGCGGCGATATCCGCCACGAATTGCCGGTACGTCTGGGCATAGGCGGCGTTCTGGTACGCGGCCAGGAAGGCCGATCGCCGCGCCACCAGATCGGCCAGGGTCGCTTCGGACGGTGCCGGCGGCGGCGTCTCTTCCGGCAAGATCGCCCGCCGCGCCGCCGCGCCGTCCTGCGCGGTCCAGCGTCCGAGGCGAAAGGCCGTCATGTTCATCTCCACCGCGACGCCGTTCAGGCCGATCGCCTGCTCGATCGCGGCGACCGAGACGGGCAGCAGGCCCTGCTGGCAGGCATAGCCGACCATGAACAGATTGGTGGCGATCGAATCGCCGAGCGCCGCGGTGGCGATTTCCGTCGCGTTGACGTCATGCACCGCGCCTTCGCGCGCCGCCCGCACAATCCGGTCCACCAGCCGGCGTTCCTGGATGTCGAGATTGGGCGCGCGGACGAAGGCCGCCGGCGACAGCACATTGGTGTTCAGGATCGCGGCCGAATGCGCCGGGCGAATGGTCGAGAAAGCCTCGACTGCGCCGGCGACCAGAAGATCGCAGGCCAGCAGCAGGTCGGTCTCCTCGCGCCCGATGCTGGAGGCCAGGATCGCGTCCGGCCGGTCGGCGATGCGGACATGGCTCAGCACCGCGCCGTTCTTCTGCGACAGGCCCGTCATGTCGGTGATCGAGAACTCCTTGCCTTCGATGTGGGCCGCCATGCCCAGGATGGCGCCGACCGTCACCACGCCGGTGCCGCCGATGCCGGTGACGAGGATGTTGTAGGCGCCTTCCAGCGCCACCGTGGGCGGCTCGGACAGCGAAGGGATGTCGAAGTTGCGCCGTCCGCCGCCCGGCTTGACGATATCGCCGCCCTCGACCGTCACGAAGGACGGGCAGAAGCCGTTGAGGCAACTATAGTCCTTGTTGCAGCTCGACTGGTCGATCCGCCGCTTGCGGCCGAATTCGGTCTCCTTCGGCTGGATGCTGACGCAGTTGGACTTGACGCCGCAATCGCCGCAGCCTTCGCAGACCAGCTCGTTGATGAACACGCGCCTGGGCGGATCGGGAAAGGTGTTGCGCTTGCGCCGCCGGCGCTTCTCCGCCGCGCAGACCTGGTCGTAGATCAGCACGGTGGTGCCGGCGATGTCGCGGAGCTCGCGCTGCACCGCGTCCATGTCGTCGCGATGGCGGATGGTGACGCCGGGCGCGAATTGCGCGTCGGCGGGGTATTTGTCGGGATCGTCGGTGACGACGACGATCTTCTTCACGCCCTCGCTCCACAATTGGAAGCTGAGCGGCGGCACGGCGAGCGGGCCGTCGATCGGCTGACCGCCGGTCAGCGCGACGGCGTCGTTGAACAGCAGCTTGTAGGTGATGTTGACCTCGGCGGAGACCGCGGCGCGGATCGCCAGCAGGCCGGAATGGAAATAGGTGCCGTCGCCGAGATTCTGGAAGACGTGCTGTGCCTTGGCGAAGGGCGCCATGCCGATCCAGTTCATGCCCTCGCCGCCCATCTGCATGGAGGAATGGGTCGGACGGTCCGGCATCAAGGTCGCCAGCGTGTGGCAGCCGATGCCGCCCAGCGTGACGCCGTCGGCAAGGGTTCGCGTCGAGGTGTTGTGCGGGCAGCCCGAGCAGTAGAACGGCACGCGCACGACCGCCGTCGCCGCCTCGGCCGGCGCCAGGCGGCCGCCTGCATTCGCCGCCGACATGCGCGATTCGAGCGCCGGATCGCCGATGCCGAGTGCCGCGATGCGCCGGACCAGCGCCTGCTCGATCAGGATCGGGTTGAGTTCGCCCTCCTGCTGCAGCAAGGGCTCGCGCCGGTCGTCGAACTTGCCGTGAACGCGCGGACGCTCGGCTTCGGGCAGATCGAACAGCAGGTCGCGGATTTGCGGCTCGATGAAGGCGCGCTTGTCCTCGACGACGAGGATCTCGCGATGGAAGCGGGCGAATTCGCGCAAGCCCTCCGGCTCGACCGGCCAGGTCATGCCCAGCTTGTAGACCCGGATGCCGAGCGCCGCGGCGCGTTCCTGATCGATGCCGAGCGTGCGCAGCGCCTGGAGCGTATCGAGACCTGCTTTTCCCGCCGTCACGACGCCGAGCTCGCGCCGCGGACTGTCGTACACCGTGCGGTCGATGCGGTTGGCCCGCACGAAGGCTTGCGCCGCCGAAAGGCCGTGACGCACCAGCCGGCGCTCCTGGTCGAAGCGGTTGTCGGGGCGCCGGGCATTGAGCCCGCCGGGCGGCGGCGCGAAATCGGTCGGCGTCTCGATGCGGATCCGGTCGGGGCCGACATGGACGGAAGCCGTCGCGTCGGCCGTGTCGTTGACGCATTTGAATCCCACCCACAGGCCGGCATAGCGCGACATCGCAATGCCCAGGATGCCGAAATCGACATATTCCTGGACCGAGGCCGGATAAAGGATCGGGATCATCGCGGCGACCAGCGCCTGCTCCGACTGGTGTGCCGTGGTGGACGAATTGGCGTTGTGGTCGTCGCCGACCAGGACCAGGACGCCGCCATGCGTCGAGGTGCTGGCGAGGTTGCCGTGCTTCAGAGCATCGCCGGCCCGATCCACGCCGGGCCCCTTGCCGTACCAGAGCGCGAAGACGCCGTCGTAATCGCTGCCGGCGACGAGTTGCACCTGCTGCGTGCCGTGGCAGGCGGTGGCCGCCGCCTCCTCGTTGATGCCGGGAACGAAGCGGACGTCATAACCGGTCAAATGATCGCGCGCCTGCCAGAAGGCGTTGTCGATGCCGCCGAGCGGCGAGCCGCGATAGCCGGAGACGAAGCCGGCGGTCTTCAGTCCCGCCCGCCGGTCGCGCAGGATCTGCTCGATGGCGATGCGCACGACGGCCTGCGGGCCGGAGACGAAGATGCGGCCCTCGGCCAGGGCGAATTTGTCGTCGAGCGAAACGGGGGCGAGTGTCACGGAATGTCTCCTCGGTACGCCGCGCTGCTTGCGTCGCGGTCGAAAATTCGGTGGCGAAGATCGGGACGGCTAGCGCGCAGGACTGCGTGGACCGTGCGTCCAGCTGGGCCAATGGAACGGCCCCTCGATCTCGCTCCACGGCCCTTCGAACGGCACGCGCAGCCGCGTCTCCAGCAGCAGGCGACGGAATTTCCACACGCCGTCCTGCTCGACCATCTCGCCGTTGTAGTGGACCGCGCCCCAGTACGGCGCGGTGCTGCCGTCTTCGTTGCGCACGCGGGCCGGGCACCAGACCCACCAGAACACCTCGGCGCTATCGAGCGTATCGGCAAGCTTGATCAACGGACCGCCCGGCAGGTGATAGGACCACACGACCGCGGACTGCGCGATCTCGGACAGGCCCGTCAGGATCGCCTCGATGCCCTCGAAGCGGCCCATGCCGACGAGCTCGTAGACCGCATCGGCGGCGAAGACATGGCGCAGCGTCGCGCCATCGTTCTCGCGGTCGCCGGCGAGCGCGTAAAGCTGGATGCATTCGCGGATCGACTCGCAGGCTTCGAGCCGCCGCAATCTTTTCTCGATTCCATCCATCGCCGTCAGTCGGGGTCGGCGCAATGCGCGCCGAGCATGCGGTCTTCCTGGAAAGCGAACGGCACCAGCGGATTGCCATGGTAGAATTCGACGTGCGGCGCGATCTCGACCAGCGACAGCGCCATGTGGAACAAGGTGCGATCGACGCCCTCGACCTTGCCGACGGGATACCGGTCGGCACGCTTCAGGATCGCGGGCACCAGCGGCAGGATCGCATCGTAGAAGGCCTGGAGCTCCGCCGGCGTCGAGCGGCGGCGCTGCGCCCCGCGCTCGTACTCGGTCGCCAGCGCCCAGCGGCCGGCGAACGGCTCGAGCACGGAGAATTCCTCAGGCAGCGAACTGGTCATGCGTGTTCCTTCCGCTCTCACGCGCCCTTGACGCGCCGGTCGATCGCCTCGAAGGCGTGGCGCAGCAGGATCTCCTCGTCCATGAAGTGCATCTCCTTCAGGACGCCGGACGACAGGGCTTCCTGCGTGTCCTCCATGGTCGCGGTATCCTCGTACCAGGCATTGCGCTGCAGGACGATTGCATAGCGCTGGGCCCAGAGCTCCGAATTGCTCTTCGGCGCCTGGAGGTAATATTTGCCCTCCCACAGGCAACTGTCCTGCGAGGTCGGCCAGAACTGGTGGGTGAACCACAGGCCGCCGCCGACCATGATCAGGAAATTCGGGAAGACGATCGTCTCCTCGAAACCCCAATTGTTGCTGCGGTTCGGATTGATGCCCTTGGGCAGGACGAAGCGGTCGTCCGTCTTGGTGGCGATGGAGGCGCTGAAGATGTCGTTCGCGGCATTGCCGACCGGGGTCGGCGGGTTCATCTCGCTGGAATAGCCGGAAAGGCTGCGATGCTCCCCGAACACCATCAGGTCGTCGCTCCACATGTTGGTGAGGCCCGGGAGCGAGCCGGCATGGATCGTCGGCACGTGATAGCCTTCGCAGAAGGCGTCCATGCCCGTCTTCCAGTTGCACTTGATGTGCGCCGAATAGGTGTGCACGTCGGTCATCGATCCGAACGGATAGCCGGCATAGTGCTCCACCAGCCCGCCCAGGAATTCGTGCAGCGTGCGCGCCGGCTTCTCGGCCAGGTTGATCCAGATGAAGCCTTCCCAGACATCGGCATGGATCGGCACCAGGCCGATGTCGGACTTCTTGAAGCATTCCGGAAAGCGGTCCTCCTGCGGAACGTTCACCAGCTCGCCCTTGGCGTTGTAGACCCAGCCGTGGAACCGGCAGGTCACCACTGCGGCGCGGTTGGAGCCGAAGGTCTCCTCGCCGCCCGTCTCGGTGATCACCTTGTTGCCGCGATGGCGGCAGACATTGTGGAACGCACGGACGACATCGTCCTTGCCGCGGATGACGATGGCGGACGTCCGCGCGAAGTCGAGGCGCTTGACCTTGTAGTCGCCGGGCTTGGGAATCTCCTCCGCGCGGCCGACGCAGAGCCAATCCTGCTTGTAGATCTTCTCGATCTCTTTCTCGTAATAATCCTGCGAGACGTAGGGCTCGACCGAGACCGGTCCGGTGCCGAGTTCCGGCAGCATGTTATGATGGGGCAATCTGGGCATGGTGTTCATCGACAAGCTTCTCCGTGCGATGGCGCGGCGGCGCCGGCAGGTTGGATCGTCGGGGCCGCATCCCGGCCGGCCCGGCAACAATGGCGGCAGGCGCGGTCCCAGGCTAGTGGGGAAGCGCAGCGATTGACTTGACCGCGCAACGATCCCCGGCGCGCCCTAATGGGCGAGCAGCGTGGCCGACGGCGTTTCCCCGAAACGGGCTTTGTAGATGCGGGAAAACTGGCTGAAATTGGTGAAGCCGGCATTCACCGCGGCTTTGCTGACGGTCGTGCCGGCCTCCTGGCCCAGTTCCAGTTCCTTGCGCGCCATGTCGAGCCGCGATTCGCGCACATAGGCCATCGGCGACTTCCCGCGCCAGCGTTTGAAGCCGTAGAACAGCGTGCGCGGGCTGACCTTGGCGGCGGCGGCGATGCTCTCGACCGACAGCTCGTCGCGAGCATGCAGGCGAATGTGCTCTTCGGCGCGCTTCACGTAATACGGCGCGACGCTTGGGCTCTTGCGGGCCAGAACCTCGGATTCGCTATGATGAAATCCAGCCAGCACCATCGCGATCAACGTGTCCTCGATGCTCTTGGCGACGCGGCGATTCGCCATGAGCGACGAGCCGGCTCCATCGACGCAGCCATTGGCGATTTGATGCAACCAGGCACAGATGCCGGGATCCGGCGTCACCGGGTCGAAGACAAGATGCTTGGAAAGGCCGGCGCCGAGTTCGGTCGCCAGGGCGTTTTCCACGACTCTGCGCTCGATGCGCAAGAGATATTGCAGCATGCGGCTCTGCCAGAATTCCGTGGCGGGCTGCTCGGGATCGATGACGAAGATGTCTCCGGGATTGGCGACCAGCCGGCCGTGGCGGCCTTTGATCTCGCAGGCCCCCTCCAGAACGAAATTGAATTGGAAGTACGGGACCGGCGCGGCCTTCGTCACCGTGAAATCGCCGGCGCAGCTGATGTCGATGCGATTGAGCGAAATCCGCCCAAGTGCCCATTCATGATGTTCGAAATCCCCGAAACCCGGCGGGCGCGCGATGTCGAAGAAATGCGTGCCGCCCTCGACGGCCCGAAAATAATCCCGGCACTCCCGCACATTGCTCGTGCGTATGCGCATCGATCCGCGCTCGGATTGCGTGCTTGCCATACTCAACGCCATCGGCAGCCATCCTTCGGAAGCTGCAAAACTCTATGCCATTCCTCCTCCCGGGAAAACTATATTCTTTAGAAGAAAGTCGGCGAGGATAGCGACATGCCGTGATTGGCCGAGAGCCTGCGGATGGGGCGCGGCGAACGGGCAGGCCTCCCGAAATCCGGGTGGTTTCGGGACGCCTGCCGTCGCGTCAGTTGAAGGTGTAATGGATCTGGGCGCCGAACGTCAGCGGCGGGGCGAGCTGGCCTTCCGCCATCGCGCCATAGCCCGCACCCGTGATCCAGACCTGCGACTTGATCAGCGCGTTCGAAAGGTTCTTGCCGTAGACTTCCGCCCACCATTTGCCGTCGTCGAAGGTATAGCGGATGGACGCGTTGTAGGTGGATACCGCGGGCTGCGAGATCTGGTCGGAATTGAACTCGGTATAATAGAGTCTGTCGTGCCAGTTCCATTCGCCGAGCAGGCTCAGCGAGTCGCTGCCGATCGGCATCGTGTATTCGGCCGTCAGATTCGACGAATATCGCGGCGCGCCGGGAAGCTGGTTGCCGGCCAGATTGACCGGCAGGCCCGTCAAAGTGTCGTTCTCGACGAACGTCGTGAAATAGGCGTCGGTGTAAGCGAAGGTCCCGGTGAGCGACAGGCCGGTCGTCGGCAGCACGGTCAGCGACGCCTCCACGCCGTTGATCTTCGAACTCGCGGCATTGGTGGTCGTCGGCAGCCCGTTCACGATCTGCGCCACCTGCAGATTCGAGTAGTCGTAATGGAAGGCCGAAACGTCGGCCGCCAGCCAGTCGTTGTAGAATTTCACGCCGCCCTCGTAGTCCCAGACGATTTCCGGCTGGAACGCCACCAGCGGCGGCGAGGCGCTGATGTCGAAACCGCCGCTCTGAAAGCCTTTGCCGATGGTCACGAAGGTCATCAAGCCGTCCCACCATTGATAGTCGAGGGTGAACTTCGGCGAGAGGTCGTGGAAGCCCGCCGATTTCGCGTCGGTGGCAACCGCGCCGAACAGCGGGATGGCCTGGAGCGACGTGGACGAGCGCTGCTCGTAGCTGTAGCGCAAGCCGGCCGTGAAATTGAGCTTGTCGGTGAGCTTGAAAGTCGCCTGACCGAACAGGGCATAGGCGTCCGTCACCGTGGTGCCGCCGAGGCGGAGATAGCCG
>DASWOE010000088.1:0-14549 GCA_036398875.1 Rhizomicrobium sp. | reverse complement strand
GGCTGCGGGCGCGATTGAAGATGGCCGGGCGGACCGCCCGACGAGGACGCGATATTGACAGCCACCGCCATTGCCGAGCGCGCGATCGAAGGCTTCCACGCGCATGTCTATTACGTGCCGGCGACCAAGCCCGTCGCGGAGCACGTCCGGCTGGAACTGGGGCGCCGATTTCCCGTCGTTCTGGGCCGCTGGCACGACGTTCCGGTCGGGCCGCACGATCAAGCCATGTACCAGGTCGCGTTCGCGCCGGAACAGTTCGCGCGGGTGGTGCCCTGGCTGATGCTCCACCGCGAAGGTCTGAGCATCCTGGTCCATCCGCTCACGGGCGACGATTACGAGGACCACGCGACGCACAGCCTTTGGCTCGGCGCACCCCTGCGGCTCCGGCTCGAGGTCTTGCGGGACGCCCATGCCGGCGACGATTGACGGCCTGACGCGGCGCGACTGGCTCGCAACCGCCACGCTTGCGGGCGTTGCCCTGCCCCGCGGCGCCGAGGCCGCGGTGGCGCAAGGCCGCGCCCGGCTTTCGCTGAACGAGAACCCCTTCGGTCCCTCGCCGCTGGTGCGCCAGGCGATCCTGGATCAGCTGCAGGCGCTGCCGCGCTATGTCGGCGACGAGGCGGGAGCGCTCGCGGCGCAGATTGCGGCAAAGGAAAATGTTTCCGCCGATCAGATCATCCTGGGCGAAATCCTCGACGGGCTGGGCCTTCAGCTTGCGCTGCGCGGGCCGGCGGGCGGCGAATTCCTTTATTCCGAGCCGGGCTATACGGCGCTGGTCGATGCCGTGGCGCCCGGCGGCGGCGTCGCGGTCGGCCTGCCGCTCAACGCCCGGCTCGAAAACGATTTGCCATCCTTCGCGGCGCGGATCGGCCCGTGCACGCGGGCGGTCTATCTCGTCAATCCCCACAATCCGTCGGGCACGGTGGGCGAGACGGCCGCGTTGAAATCCTTTCTTCGTGAGGCGTCACGCCGTGCCACGGTCATCGTGGACGAGGCCTATCTGGAATTCGAACCGGACTTCGCCGATCGCAGTGCGATCTCGCTGGTGCGGGACGGGGCCGAGGTGATCGTGTTCCGGACCTTCGCGAAGATCTACGGATTGGCCGGCCTGGCGATCGGTTATGCCGTTGCGCCCGTCGGCCTCGCGGCCGAATTGAAACGCAAGGGCCTGGGCGAGCCGCACGGCCTCAACCGCATCGGCTTGGCGGCAGCGTCCGCCAGCCTGCGCGATTCGGCCTATCTTGACGCCGTCCGCGCCAAGGTGATCGCCGAACGCGCGCTCTGGCACGACCTGCTGGACGGTTTGAAGCGCCCGCGCAGCGACTCGCGGGGCAATTTCATATTCTTCGACGCCGGCCGGCCTCACGATTCCTTCGCCGCCGCCATGGCGGCGGAGGGCATCGACATCGCAAGGGCATTTGCGCCCCTCAACGACTGGGCGCGCATATCCATCGGCCTTGCGGAAGAGAATGCACGGGCGCGGGCCGCCGTCCGCAAGATTCTCGGATAAGGCGCGGGTTTGACCGCCCGCCGCCGGCTATTATATATTCTATCAATTCTGTAGACATTAGGGGCGTTAGGCGGATGACGGATTCGTTGGCATACAAGGCCGAGGCGGTCCGGCCCGGGGGGGCGGCGATCGCCGCCGATCTCGACGACATCGTCTCCGAACTTCGGCGCTCGCGCGAGGTCACGCACAACATCCGCGAAGGCGGCGTTGCGCGACGCCTGCCCTCTCGCGCCGCCATCGCGGAGATCGTGGAAAATCTCTCCGCCGTGCTGTTCCCCACGCATTACGGTCAGCCGGAGCTGAGCCCCGGGAGCATCGACGGCTTCGTGCGCGATACGCTCGCCCATACGCTCGAACGCCTGACCGAACAGGTCCGCCGAACCCATCCTCCGTCGCCTGACGAAACCGCGGCATCGCGGGCCTCCGCCGACCGGGTCGCGCGGGACATCGTGGCGGCCTTCGCGGCCCGGCTGCCGGCGACGCGCGCGCTTCTCGTCAGCGACCTTCGAGCCGCTTTCGAGGGCGATCCGGCGGCCACCACGCTGCTCGAAGTCCTGCTGAGCTATCCGGGCATGATCGCCGTGATCTCCTACCGGATCGCGCGTTCCCTCTATCTGCTGGGCGCGCCCCTGATCGCCCGGCTGATCTCGAACATCGCCCATTCGCGAACCGGCATCGACATCCATCCCGGCGCGGAGATCGGCGGCAGTTTCTTCATCGATCACGGGACCGGCGTCGTCATCGGTGAAACGGCGGTGGTCGGCGAGCGCGTGCGCCTGTACCAGGCCGTGACGCTGGGCGCCAAGCGCTTCCCGGTCGGCAGCGACGGCATATTGGTCAAGGGCATCGCCCGCCATCCGATCGTGGAGGACGACGTCGTGATCTATGCCGGCGCGACGGTTCTCGGACGCGTCACGATCGGCCGCGGGTCGGTGATCGGCGGCAATGTGTGGCTGACCCATAGCGTGCCGCCCGGCAGCAACGTCACCCAGGCGCTCGCCCACGACGGCTGATCCCGCCCCAATCGCTATCGTTGCGCTAGAGCTTGCCGCCCATGCCGGGCGGCCCTATATAACGGTGAAGGGCTCCGATGCTTTCCAACAAGGCAAAATACGCCTTCAAGGCGATGTTCGCGCTTGCGCGCCTGGAACCGGGCGCATTGCTGCAGGCGAACGCGATCGCGACCCAGGAGAACATCTCCAAGAAATTCCTCGATCTCATCCTGCTCGAACTGCGCGGCGCCGGCCTGGTGCGGGCGATGCGCGGCCAGCACGGCGGCTATGCCCTGGCCAAGCCGCCCAGCGAGGTCACGCTCGGCCAGATCGTGCGCATCATCGACGGCCCGCTCGCTCCCATCGCCTGCGCCAGCGTCACGGCCTACCGCCGCTGTGCCGACTGCAAGGACGAGTCGGCATGCCTGGTGCGCCAGAGCATGCGCCGGGTGCGCGATGCGGCGTCCGACATCCTCGACCACACGACGCTCGCGAGCGCGCTGGCGATGGAAACGACCGCCAAGGGCAGACGCAAGGCCGCGCGGCGCCGCGCGGCCTGATCACCAGCCCAGCATCGGGAACAGCGTGTCGGCGATCCAATGCGCGCGTCTCAAATGCGATCGCAGAATTGCCAGCACGCGGGCGCGGTCGCGATAAGGGTCGAGCCCAAAGACGCCGCGGGCAAGATCGTCGTCGCTGGCGCCCTCGGATTCGTCGTGCAGCAGGCGGGCGTAGAGATCGATATTGCGCCGGTCGTAGTCCGAGAGCTTTTCGGTCCACGGACAAGTGCCCCACAAGGTCACGACCCGGGCGCCCGCAGGCCCCGGCTCGCGGCCGCGACCGGGCGGCGTCGGCCTCGACGCGCGCCTGGCTACCGGAAACGGCACGACGCTCGCGTGCCCGTCCGGACGACGCTCCCGTGTCCCATCTGCAACCGGATTGCTCATCGCGGGGCTCCTGAACGCCGAATGGGGCCGGACGAGGGAAGAACGCCCGGCCCCTTCGACAACGGCGGACGACTTATTCGGCTGCCACCTTCAAGTCGGGAACTTTCGTCTCCTTGCGACGGGTCACGCTGTGCTTTCCATCGACGCTGACCGGCACGTCGCCATCGATCGTGACACGATGAAGCTCGCGATCCTCGGTGAAGTCGCCGATGCCGTAGTGCTGGGTCGCGCGATTGTCCCAGATGGCGACATCGCCCGGCGCCCAATGCCAGCGCACGGTGTTTTCGAGCTGCGTGATGTGGTCCTGGAAGATGGATTTGAGCCGCGCGGAATCGCCGCCGTTCAAGCCCACGAAGCGCTGCGCGAAATTGCCCAGCACCAGCGTGCGCTCGCCGGTTTCGGGATGCACGCGCACCAGCGGATGCTCGGTCTCGTAGACGATCGAGGAGAACACCTTGTCGTGGCGCTTGAGTCGCTCGGTCGTGGCTTCGGGCCGCACCGCCGCGTAGTCGAACGCGTTGGTATGGACGGCCCAAAGCCTGTCCGCGAATTCGCGCAAGGGCTCGGGCAGGCGCGTATAGGCTTCCGCGGTGTTCGCCCACACCGTGTCGCCGCCCTTCGACGGCAGCCGGACGGCGCGCAGGATCGAGGCCAGCGGATAGGCGTCCACGAACGTCACGTCGGTGTGCCACTGGTTCGCGGCATAGGTGCCGTCGGAGAGAATGTTGAGCGCCGACTCCGTGCCCTCGATCTTCGGCACCGTCGGATGCGGAACCAGATCGCCGAGAAGCTTGCCGAAGGCTTCCTGTTCGGCATCGGTCAGGTGATCCTGGCCGCGGAAGAAGACGACCTTATGGGCAAACAGCGCCTGGCGGATCGCAGCGACGGTATCCGGATCGAGCTTGCCGCTCAGTTTGACGCCGGAAATCTCCGCACCAATGCGGCCGGCAACCGGCCGGATCGCGAGTTCGACGCGGCTTTGGATTTTCTCATGCAGTCCCATGTCTATTCTCCTAAGCGTTGAAGGGAACGAATGTGCCGGTCGCGGACAGATCGGCGGTCCCGGGGTCCGCGGCGCCGAAGCGTTCGGCGCGCGCCTGCTCTTCGAGCGCGGCACGCAATTCGGCGTGACGCCGCTCGTCCAGCGGAAAGCGCCAGATGCAGAGCGCCGACAGAAGATGCCCGGTGGCCGGACCGACCGCGAACAGGATCGCCAGCGCGGCCAGCGCGGCGTGGCTGTTGGCGTGACCGGGCACGAAGCCGAACCAGGCGATCAGCGGATAAGCGAGCCCGACCGCGGCGGCCGCGGCGGCGTTGTTGGTGACGTTGAAGATGGAGAACAGCAGACCGGACTGCTCCTTGCCGGTCCTGAGGCGGTGGTCGTCGGCGATGTCGCTGACGATGGCACGCAGCATCAGATTGCCGGAACCTTGGGCGAAGCCCTGCGCCACGGTCAGCGCAAGCAGCGGCCAGAAGCTTCCCGGCGCGATGAAGAGCAGGCCGAGATTGATGGCGATCTGCGTGATCTCGCCCGCGATCACCGTGCGGTGCTTGCCGAGGCGATAGCCGACGCGAAGCCAAATGGGCCCCGCGAACACGCCGAACACGAACTGCAGCAGGAACAGCAGGCTCGCCCATTTCGGCAGGCCCATATAGGCGCTGACGAAGAAGACGAAGAGCGCGCCGCGGATGCCCTGGCCCGTGGCGACGAAGAAGTCCGAGGCCATGACCCGCCAGACCAGCGGATTGGCGGCGAACTGCCGCAAGGCGCCCAGCGTCGAAACCCGATGCGATGTTGCCGGCGGCGGCGTCTCGCGGAAGCGCAAGAGAATGAACAGGACGCTCGGAACGAAGGTGAGAAGCGCAAAGCCGCCCATCGCCGCGATCTTCTCGAACGGATCGCGCGCCGAAAGCTGGTCGAGCACGGCGGGCAGCAGCAGCGTCAGCATCAGGCCGATCGCCGTGCCGGTGAGAAGATAAGTCTGGATGCGGCTGCGCTCGTGATAGTCGGCGGACAATTCGCTCGCCCAGGCGGCGAACGGCGTTCCCACCATCGTCCAGCCGAGATAGAGCGCGAACAGCGCGACGCCGAGACGCACCGCGCCGAGATGGGCCGGCGGCCAGTACACGGCGATCACGCCAACGACGAAGACCAGCGAACCGGCGGCGATCCAGGGCTTGCGCCGGCCGAACCGGCCCTGCGTGTGGTCCGACAGCACGCCGATCACCGGATCGCACAGCGCGTTCCATAGCCGGCTCAGCATGAACACGAGCCCGACCGTGCCCAAGCCCAGCCCGAGCGTCTGCGCATAGAAGGGCGGCAGATAGACACCGAGGGGAAGGAAGACCGCCGCCAGCGGAACCCCCAGCGACGCGAAGGCCGAAAGCCTCAGGCCGGATTGCCATCGACCTCTTTGCCACGCGGTCTTGTCCAATACCCGCTCCATCCTTGGTGTGGGAGTCATACCACATAAACTCTATCTTTCAACTAGACATTCTTGCAATGCCCGGAATGAATCTATATCGAACGGATAGACATTGAGCATTTATCGCCGGAGGGGCACCCGTATGCGTAAGATCACGTCATTGGATTGGGCCGTTTATGCGGTTTTCGGAGCTTTGGCCGTCGCGGTCGCAACCTTGCGACCGGCGCATGCGGCGGATGCCGACGCGGATTTGGCCGCGACGAGCGGCGGCGGCGTCGAAACCGTCGTCGTGACCGCCCGGCGCAAGAGCGAGAACGAGCAGAACGTGCCGATCTCGCTGACCGCGCTGACCGGCGACTCGCTGGACGCCAACGGCATATCCAACACGTTGAAACTGACCGAGCTCGTCCCCAGCCTTCAGGTGCTGTCGTTCAACGCCCGCAACACCAATATCAGCGTGCGCGGCCTGGGGACCAATATCGGCCTCACCAATGACGGCGTCGAAGGCGGCGTCGGCGTGTATGTCGATGGCGTTCTCTATCCGCGCCCGGCCGAATCCACCTTCGATCTTCCCGATCTCGCCTCCGTCGAGGTCCTGCGCGGGCCGCAGGGCACGCTCTACGGCAAGAACACGACCTCCGGCGCCATCAACATCACCACCCAGCTGCCGACGGCGGACTTCCAGGCCCGCGGCGCCGTCAGCTATGGCGATCACGAATATGCCAATGCCAATGCCTCCATCGGCGGGGCGCTGACGGACGACGACACCCTGCTCGGGCGTCTCTCCGCCTTCGATACCGACCGCGACGGCTTCATCACCAACGTGACGACAAAAGGCCGAAGCGCCGATTTCCACGACTATGGCGTGCGCGGCCAGCTGCTCTATCAGCCGACGAGCGACTTTTCGCTGCGCCTGATCGCCGACTACAACAAGCAGCACGAGAATTGCTGCATCACCGTGCTGACCGGCGTGATCACGACTCTCGCCAACGGCCAGGCCCTGCCGCGGAATTTCTATCAGCGCGCCGCGGCTGCCGGCTACACCCCTCTGCCGATCGATCCCTTCGCGCGGGTGACGGATGCGAACTCGCCCTATCACGAGATCATGGAACAGGGCGGCGTGTCGGCGCAGGCGAATTGGACGTTCGGCGGCGGCTATACGCTCACCTCGATCAGCGCCTTGCGCTTCTGGAACTGGAATCCGGACAACGACGCCGACATCACCTCGCTGTCGGTGCTGACGCGCGCGCGACAGGCCAACGAGCAGCAGAATTTCAGCCAGGAACTGCGCATCGCGTCGCCGACCGACGACACCTTCGAGTACAGCGCGGGGCTATACTATTACTGGGAAGACGATCAGGGCTTCGGTGCGCAATTTTACGGCCCCGATGCACCCATCTGGATCCTGGGCGCCAGCACGCCGGTCGGCCAGGCCGCGCTCAACGGCGTCGGCATCGTGTCGAAATCCGATCCGCGCATAAGCTCCTATGCGGCATACGGCCAGGCCACATGGCACGTCACGCCGCGGCTGGATCTGACCGGCGGCGTCCGCTTCACCTATGAGGAGAAGACCGGCACCTTCTCCCAGATCGTCCAGGGCGGTCCCGATCTTTCGGCCCTGCCGCCCGCGACGGCCGCCGCGATCCAGGCGACGCGCGCGGCCGTCGGACTGACCTCGCCCGCACCCTATGCCGTGCATGAGGACAAGGGCGAGCCGGCCGGCCTCGTCACCCTCGCCTATCGCTTCGACGAGGACGTCAACGCCTATGCGACCTTCTCGCATGGCGCCAAGTCGGGCGGCCTGAATCTCGCGGCCCTCCCGCCGGGCATCCCGAAAATCGTGAATCCGGAGTTCGAGGACAATTACGAGATCGGCGTCAAATCGATCTGGTTCGACCACCGCCTCGTCGTGAACGCCGACGCGTTCTGGGACGTCGATACCAATTATCAGGCGACGATCGTCGATTCCTCGACCGGCATCGTGAACTACATCTCGAACATTCCGGGCGTACGTTCGCGCGGCTTCGAGGTCGATGCGCGGGCCGAGCCGCTGGATGGGCTTTCGACCTATCTGTCGGCCGCCTATACGGACGCGACCTACACCTCCTATCCGGGCGCGCCCTGCCCGATCGAGCGCTACGTCGTCACCGCCGGCAAGCTGGTCGCAACCACCTGCAATCTGAGCGGCCAGGCGCTTCCCGCAACCTCGAAATGGGCGTTGTCGGCCGGCGGCGAATACGACCGCTCGCTCGGCGACTGGGGCTGGGGCGGCTTCGACGGCTATCTCGGCGCCGACCTCTCCTACCGTTCGAGCTATTTCAGCTCCGCCGACGATTCGATCTACGGCAACGTGCCCGGCTACAGCGTCACCAATCTGCGTGTCGGCCTGCGCACCGATGACGGCCACTGGAACCTGGAAGTCTGGACGCGCAACGCGTTCGACACGCATTACTACCAGACCATCGGCAAGGTCGCGTTCAACTCCGGCGCCCTGAGCGCACTGCTCGGCGATCCCAGGACCGTGGGCGTCACGCTGCGCGTCAGCTATTGAGCGAGGCCAAGGTGAAACACCGCAAACTCCTTCTGGCGGCGCTGCTGCTCGGATGCGCTCCATCCGTCCAGGCCGAGCCGAGCATCTATCCGACCGGCGTGACGATCTACGATCCGAAGCTGGCCTATAACAGCTACGTCGTGTTCGGCGGCACCGATCACAAGACGCATCTGATCGACATGGACGGCAACGAGGTCCACCGCTGGGACTATGCCGGCTTTCCGAGCGAGATTCTCGACCCGGCCGTCGCCGGCGGCAGACGCGGACATGTGCTGGTGCAGCTTTCGACCGACGAGCGGCAGGGCGCGGGTGTCGTTCCGCATGCGCCGGCGGAATTCCGCAACCGCACGATCGGCGAGCTCGATTGGGACGGCAAGGTCGTCTGGCAATGGGGCGAAGAGGCGCCGGGCGGAGCGGCGCGCCAGCACCACGACCAATATCGCCTCAAGAACGGCAATACGCTGGTCCTCGCCAATGCGTTGCATCCCATCGCCGGTTTCAAGCTGCCGCAGATCCTGGACGACGTGATCTACGAAGTGACGCCCAGGGGCCGGATCGTCTGGCAGTGGGCGGCCTCGGAGCATCTCGACGAATACGGCTTCACGCCGCAGCAGCTGGCGCTGGTGCGCGCCTCGGCCTCACCGGACTATTTCCACTTCAACGACATGACCGCACTCGGCCCCAACAAATGGTTCGAGGCCGGCGACAAGCGCTTCGATCCCGACAACCTCCTGGTCGATTCGCGCAATGCGAACTTCATCGCCATCATCGACAAGAAGACGGGCAAGATCGTGTGGACGCTCGGCCCGAACTTCCCCGGCGCGGGCGCCTCAGCCCTGCAGGCCGGCGCCAGCGCCGTGCCGCGGCCCGTCGATCAGATCAGCGGCCAGCATGACGCGCATTTGATCGAGCCCGGGCTTCCCGGCGCCGGCAACCTGATCGTGTTCGACAACCAGGGCGAGGGCGGCTATCCGCCCGCGCCGCTCGGCGTCACCTCAGGATCGCGCGTGCTAGAGATCGATCCGGTGAAGAAGCAGATCGTCTGGCAGTACACGGCCGAGAACAGCGGCCGGCCCGGCTGGACCTTCTACAGCGCATTCATCTCGAGCGCGCGGCGGCTGCCCAACGGCAACACGCTGATCGACGAAGGCATGAACGGCCGCTTCTTCCAGATCACCGCGGCGGGGAAGATCGTTTGGGAATATGTGAGTCCCTACTTCGCAGCCTCGCCCGTCGGGTCGAACACGCAGACGCCGGTCCTGACGAACTGGGTCTATCGCGCACAGCCGGTGCCGTATGATTGGGTCCCGGCGGCAACGCCGCGTTCGGAACAGCCGGTGGCGACGCCGGGCAATACGGCTTCGCCCCAATAGCGCGAGGAGCCGCGAACGAGACCTTGGCGGGCGGTCCGCTTTCCCGATCGGGTGCGCCGCGCGGCGTCGCTTGCCGGGACGATGAAAGCGGTGACGGCCTGAATCAGAGCCCAGTCAGATGTCGCAATCGCGGCAGCCAGCCGGCCGCGCGCGCCGGCCAGGCGTAGGCGATGCGGGCAGGAACGATAAGTTCGACCGCGGTGCCCACCGGCACCGCGGGGGCGACCGTGACGACGGCGTGGATGCGTTCCGCGCGCTCCTGCATTCCGACGAGCCCGTAATGGCCCTCACGCCCGCCACGCGCCAATATGGCGGCGGCTATGCCCACCCGGTCGTCCCGCACCAGCACCTTGAGCCGGCCGCGCATATAGCGGATCTCCACCTCGATCGTTCTTGCCCGGGCATGTTGAAGCGCGTTGATGAGTGCCTCGCGCGTGATCTTCAGGACCTCCTCCCGGATGACGGGATGCAAGCGGCGCGGATTGCCGCGCGTGGAGGCGGTGCACCGCGCCATATCCGACCGCGACAGGTCCGCGATCATGTCCTCGACATCCCCGGCGAGTTCGCCATGTTCGTCGGCGCCACGCAAATCGTGCACCCGGTCGCGGCCTTCGATCAACACGGTGTTGGCCGTCTCCAGAGCGTGCTCCATTTTCTCTCGCGTCGCGTCCTGCCGGGGAATGCGGTTGGCAATGGCCTGGAATTCGAGGAGCAGTCCCTGCGTGGCCTGCAACAGGGTGTCGTGCAGTTCGCGCGCAATGCGTTCGCGTTCCTTGAGACGTTCTTCGAGCCGGCCGGCGAGCCGGGACGTGACCTGCCGCAAGCGCAGACTGTGAAGGCCGCGCAAGACCAGCAGCAGGGCTGCTATGCACAGACCGTAGAACGTCTTGGTCTGGAAAAATGTCGGCAGTGCGGTAAAGCCAAGCGTGGCTCCGGCAGTGCTCCATACGCCGTCGCCGTTGGCGGCAATGACCTGGAACACATAGTCGCCCGGCCACAGATTGGTGAAGGACGCTTGCCGCCGTGGGCCGGCGTCGATCCAGTCCTTGTCAACGCCGTCCAGCCTGTAGCGGAAGCGCACAAGCTCGGGCGTCGCGAGGCTGGGCGCGGTAAAATCGATGCGGACATCGTTTGTCCCCGGCGGCAGCGTCGCGTTGTCGAGCGGGCGCGCGCTGCCATCGGCCGTCATCGCCAGTATCGAAACAGGGGGCGGCCGCGCGTTGAGATGAAGGCGCTTCGGATCGACGGTCACGACTCCATAGTGGGTGGCGAACCAGAGCATGCCGTCAGCCGTCGCCAATGCCGTGTGCGGCTCGCCCTGCTGGGCGAAACTGTCGCGATAGTCGAACAGGCGGTAGGCAAGCCGGTCCTGCGGATCGCGCAGCGCGCGTAGAAGGTCGCGCCGGTCCGCACGGACCACACCGAACATGCCATTGATCCAAATCGCCCCGTCGGCGGAAGCCGCGACGCCGGAGATGCCGCTGAGCGCGGCGACGCGTTTGGCGGAAACGGCTTGGAATCGCCGGCCGTCGAATCGCGCCAGCCCCCGCTCGCCACCGACCCAGATATCGCCGGCGATCCCCTCGATGGTCTCGATGGCTCCGATGGAGAGACCGTCGCGCGCCGAAAAGAACCGGATCACGTCATGGTCGATCCGCGCGACCGTGCCGTTCTGATATCCGATCCAGAATTGCCCATGTTCGCCGCGGTGTCCGACCTCGGCATACGGCAACGGGCGCCGTCCTCCCAGCGGCGACCAGGTGCCGTCCTTGTAGCGCATGATGCCGTATGGGTTGAAGCCGACCAGGACCCCGCCCCCGTCATCTCCCATCAGGATCGAGATTTCGGAGATCGGACCCACGCTCGGAAGGCGGACGGGCACCAGCGCGTCGCCGGCGAGGCGCGCGGCGAATACCGATTTCCAATCGCGACTGGTCCCGGCCAGCCAAGTCGCCCCGCTCGCGCTCACCGACACGCCGTCCAAGTCTTGTGCGAACGTCGCGACCCGCTCGACCGCGGCCGCACCGCGCACGCGGAACAGCGCGCCGTTGTTCGCCACCAGAATCGACCCGCCGAGGTCCTGAGCGAAGACATAGCCGGAGCCGCCCTTGTCCGGCAATTGCCGAACCACCCCAAACGCGGTGTCGCGGAAGCGGTTCAAACCCAGGACGGTGCCGACCCAGACATCGCGTTCGGAATCTGCGAGCAGCGGCACTGCAATGTCCGAGGTCAGGCCCTGCTTCTGGCCGAAGACGTCGCCGATGTCCGTCCGCCGCAGGGCGCGGTTGAGCGCGGCGGGATGGATCACACGGAAAATGCCGCGGTGATCGGCATCCGTTGCCCAAAGGACTCCGTTTGCGTCGAACAGAAGCGAGATCGCGCGCAGAACCTTGGCATTCGATCCTCCACCATGGATGGGCGGTCGATGTGCGATCAGCCGCCCGCCTGGGCCGGTAAGCGGGAAAATGCCCCCCGTCTGTTCGGAGACCCAGATCGTCCCGTCGGGCGCTTCGGCCGGCCGGGATCTGGGCACATCATCGGTCAGCGCGACCTGGAACCGGCGTGCATGCGGCCTCAGGCAAACGATGCTCTTGTCTGTCGCGACCCAAAGCGTTCCGTCGCGCGAGAGCATGACATATTGCGCGCCGGAGGCGGGATAGTCCCAATCCTTCCCGACGACCATCCAGCGGTGGCCGTCATAGCGTGCGAGCCCTTGTTTCGCCGCCGCCCAGACCACGCCGGATTCTTCGACGGCGATCCCGTAAACATGACCGGTCGGAAAGTCCCCGCCCGGCGCATAATTCGTCAGGTGCCCGTCCTTGAGCCGGCTGACGCCTCCACCGTAATATCCCACCCAGACTTCGCCCGGCTTGCGCGCCGAAACGGACGTGATGTCCACCGACAGGAACTGTTCGTCACCGGCCGGTCTGATCCGTTCGAAGTTGATCCCGTCGAAACGATAGAACCCGGCACCCGTGCCGAGCCAGAGGAAGCCGTCCGGCCCTTGGTCCATCGCCCAGATATCGGGCGGCGCACCATCGCCGACCGTCCAGCCGGTGTGCAGGTACTGATCGACGGAATGCTCCGCGACCGCGGCCCGGCTATCGACGGCAAAAAACGCGCACAGCCCCAATCCGATTGCCGCCAGGTAAGCACGCATCTGCGAGTTGCCCTCTGGCGTCACACCGCCCCCGCGATGTGTCCCATTATCCCGGCTTTCGCAGAGAGGACAAGCAACCGGCGCAGTCACCGTTCCGCGGGCGCCGGATCTCGCGCGCCGACGCCGCTCAGGCGATCAGGCGGCAATTCCCGGCCCGAGGCGACACAGATTTTCCCGGCGCCAAGCCGCCGGGGTCATGCCCGTCACGCTTCTGAAGACCCGTGTCAGATGGCCCTGATCGACGAAACCGGTCTCCAAGCTGATCTGCGCCAACGGGCACGCCGCGGCGAGAATGAGAGCCTGCGCGCGGCGCACTCGCCGCTCCAGAATCCAGCGGTGTGGCGACGATCCGGTGGACGCCTTGAAAGCACGGCAAAAATGCGACTCCGAAAAGCCGGCCAATGCCGCGAGTTCGCGGAGCCGGATTTGCCGAGCCAGAAAAGTCTCGACGAATTCCTCGATCCGCTTGAAGGTCCTCGGCGTCAAACCGCCGACATGGTGCGCCGGCGCGGGCGCCCCGAGACGCGCTTGAACGGCGGGGATCAGCGCCGCAACCACGCATTCCGCGTGGAGATCGCCGAGGGGCAAATTGGACTCGCACTCGCCGGCAAGCAGGGTGGCGAGGTCGCGGATGCGGTAATCCTCGAACATGAGCAAGGCCGGCGACGCAACGACGGGCGACGGCCGGCCTGCGCCAAGCTTCGCAACATCGAAATGAAGCGCGAGCCGGCGCAGATGCGTGACGTCGGTCCCGTGTTCCCAGGCGGGGACGCCGGGAGGCAGAATGTTCAACTGCCCTCGCCCCGTCGATCGGCGACCAGGCCCATCGGGCGCGAGCCGCATCTCGATCGAACGGCCGGCAAAGCCGAGCACGGCCGTCACGCGGAGCGTACCGGCGGCGAACGGCTCGTTCCATGCGCCGTTCGGTTGCACATCGACCAGTTCGGCGGTCACCCCGCCCCACGTCCGACGCAGGGGGGGCTTGTGGGCGGGAGCCGTCCGCCCCGGCGCGCCTTCGCACGACATCCTTCCGTCCATCGCGGATCTGGGAAGGGAAATTTGCGTCGATATGGGGATTGACGAGTGCATGACCGCCTCCAGACGTGACGTCACGCTCGCAGAAGCCGGCCAACCGCCAAAGACCAGTTCAAGCGAGTACACGCTCCCTCGGTCGAGGGAGGCGTTCGCCGCGGGCCATGTTCGGCTAGAGTTCGATTATGCCGCGCTTCAGCGCGGTGGTGACGGCCTGCGTCCGGTCGGTGACGCCGAGCTTGGACAAGACATTCTTCACGTGGGTCTTCACCGTTTCTTCGGCGATCAGCAGCTTGTCGGCAATCTGCTTGTTGGTGCGCCCCGTCGCGACGAGGCGCAGGATTTCGACTTCGCGGCCGCTAAGAACATCGTCGCCGGCATGCTCGGCGATCTTCATCGCGATGTCGGGAGGGAGCTTGCGTCCCCCCGCATGGACGGTCCTGATGGCATCGAGCAGATCGCTGCGCAGCGCGCTCTTCAGGAGATAGCCGGCGGCGCCCGATTTCAGCGCGCGCAAAACCTGGACGTCGCCAGAATATGTGGTGAGCACGATCACGC
>DASWOE010000087.1:0-9482 GCA_036398875.1 Rhizomicrobium sp. | reverse complement strand
ATGAGCGGGACGAACGTCACCGTCACGGAAGAAGGCGGCCGGCGCTTTGCGCAGCTGATCACCGCCGGCCAGCACGTGCTGGTCGCCGACGAAGCGGCGGCGGCGGGCGGCGACGACGCCGGTCCGTCGCCGGCCGATCTGCTGCTCGCGTCGCTGGGCGCCTGCGCGGCCATCACGCTGCGCATGTATGCGGAGCGTCACGGCTGGGCGCTCGGGCACCTCGTGGTCGAGCTCTCATGGCTGCCCCAGGGCGGCATCCGCCGGGACATCCATTTCGGCGGCGCCCTGGCGGACGAGCAGAAGACCCGGCTGCTTGGCATCGCGCGCCGCTGTCCGATCAGCAGACTGCTTCAGACGGGCGCGGTGGTCGATGCCGCGCCGGCCGGCGCGCAACAGCACAACGGAGCTTAAAATGAGCGAGATCCTCGTCGAGCGCACCGGCAGCATCCTGCGGGTCGAACTCAATCGCCCGGCCCAGAAGAACGCGATGACCGCGGCCATGTATATCGGCCTTGCCGAAGCCTTCGACGACGCCGGCAAGGACGAGGCCGTCCGGGTCGTCCTTTGGCAGGGCGCCGGCGATGCGTTTTGCGCCGGCAACGACATCCGCGATTTTCTCGGCAATCCGCCGCGGCCGGGCGCCCTGCCGCAGGCCCGGCTGATGGACGCCCTCATCGCCTTCGACAAGCCGGTCGTCGCCGCCGTGCAGGGCGCCGCCATCGGCGGCGGCACGACGATGCTGACGCATTGCGATTTCGTCGTCGCCGGCGAGAGCGCGAAGTTTCAGCTGCCCTTCGTCAATCTCGGCCTGGTGCCCGAATTCGGATCGAGCTTTTCGCTGCCCGCGCGCATCGGCCATCTGCGGGCCGCCGAGCTGGTCCTCCTCGGCGAGATGTTCGGCGCCGCGCGCGCGATGGAGCTTGGCCTGGTGACCCGCGTCGTGCCCGACGCGACGCTGCTCGAAACGGCCGCGGCGATCGCGCGCAAGCTCGCCGCCAGGCCGGCCGGCGCGTTGCAGGCGTGCAAGCGGCTGATCAAGCAATCGTCGATCGGCGGGCTCCGGGAGGCCATGGACACCGAGAATCGCGAATTCATCGCGCGGCTGCAAAGCGCGGAAGCCAAGGAAGCGCTGCGGGCCTTCGTCGAGAAGCGCGCCCCCGATTTCACCAACATTCCGGCGCCCGGCCACGGCTGAGCAGACCGCGGCCCACCACCACAGGAAGAAAACAACGATGAGCCCGCCCGACGCGAAAGCAGAATCTGCCGCCCATTCCCGCCGCTTGTTCGTCCTCGATCTCAGCGGCGGCCGCGTCCTGTCGATGGATACGGACGGCAAGAACAAATCGGTGATCGCGACCGGCTGCCGCAACCCCGACGGCGTCGCGGTCGATGCCGAACGCGGCCATGTCTACTGGACCAATATGGGCGTGCCCAATCTGGACGACGGCACGATCGAGCGCGCCGATATCGATGGCGGCAACCGCAGGACGATCGTTCCGCAAGGCGGCACCTTCACGCCCAAGCAGCTTCACCTCGACAAGGCCAACGGCCGGCTCTACTGGTGCGATCGCGAAGGCATGCGCGTGATGCGCTGCGACCTCGACGGTTCCAAGGTCGAGACCCTGGTCGATGCCAGCCAAGGCGACACCACGCGCCGCGACCAGACCAAATGGTGCGTCGGCATCGCCATCGATCATGCCGGGGGCCACCTCTATTGGAGCCAGAAGGGTCCGGACAATGCCGGCCGCGGCCGCATCTTCCGCGCCGGCATCGATATCCCGAAGGGCGAGACCGCCGCCGCCCGCAGCGACATCGAGCTGCGGCTCGACGGACTCCCCGAACCGATCGACCTCGAGCTCGATCCCGCCACCCGCTTGCTCTACTGGACCGATCGCGGCGACCCGCCGAGCGGCAACACGGTCAACCGCATCCCGGTCGATTCCGCGCCGCCGGGGAGGCCCGCGCCCGAGATCGTGATGACCCATCTGATGGAGGGCATCGGCCTTGCGCTCGATCTTGCGAACGGGCGGATGTTCGTCACCGATTTCGGCGGCTCCATCTACAGCGCCAATCTCGACGGCTCGGACGGCAAGCCGCTGCTCTACGCGCAAGGCAATCTCACCGGCATCGCCTACGCCGAAATCCCCACCAAGGAGTGACCCAAATGATCCAGCGAAAATCCATCCGCCATGTGGCGATCATCGGAACCGGCGTCATCGGCGCGAGCTGGACGGCGCTCTTCCTGGCCAAGGGCCTCTCCGTCAGCGCCACCGACGTTGCGCCCGACGCCGAGGCGGCGCTGCGCAAGTTCGTCGCCGATGCCTGGCCGGCGCTCAAGCGCATCGGACTGGCGCCGGGCGCGTCGCAGGACAAGCTGACCTTCAGCGCCGATCTCGCGACCGCCGTGAAGGACGCCGATCTCGTCCAGGAGAACGGCCCCGAGCGGATCGAGTTCAAGAAGAAGCTTTACGGCCAGCTCGACGCGATCCTGCCGCCCGACGTCATCATCGCCTCCAGTTCTTCGGGCCTCACCATGAGCGAGATCCAGTCCGGCTGTCCGCAGCATCCGGAGCGCTGCGTCATCGGCCATCCGTTCAATCCGCCGCACCTGGTCCCGCTGGTCGAGATCGTGGGCGGCAAGCAGACCTCGAAGGAGACGATCGACCGCGCCGCCGCGTTCTACACCGCGCTCGGCAAGAAGACGGTCCGCCTGAACAAGGAGGTGCCTGGCCACGTCGCCAACCGCCTGCAGGCGGCGCTCGCCCGCGAGGTCTATCACCTCGTCGCCGAGGACGTGGTCAGCGCCGCGGACATCGACACCGCGCTGTGCTGGGGCCCGGGCCTGCGCTGGGGCATCATGGGCCAGCTCATGCTCAATCATCTCGGCGGCGGCCCGGGCGGCATCGAGCACTTCTTCCAGCAATTCGTCGGCCCCGTCACCGCCTGGTGGAAGGTGCTCGGCAATCCCGTGCTGACGGCGGAGGTGCAGAAGAAGCTGATCGACGGCGTGCATGCCGAGGTCGGCTCGCGCTCCATCGAATCCCTGGCCGAGGAGCGGGACGAGATCCTGCTCGGCCTGCTGGCGTTGCGCGCCCAATATGGCTGAGAGCCGTCACGGCGCGCCGAGGCGGAAGCAAGAACGATTGCGGCGAGCGACCTGCGGAATCTCCGCCGCGCTGCCGGACGGCCCGGCCGACGGTTCAGTCTGCAGGGGAGCCGCCCGCGATATCGTCGACGCGCTGCCGGCAAGGCAAAGGTCCGGGCGGTCGGTCTTCTCGCGTCTCAGGAGAATTCGCGCAGGGCGGCGGCGAAGAAATCCTGCAGGAACGCGCCCAGCGTGCGGTCCGACAGAAGCCGGAAGGCCTCGTCGTCCCGCCTGTGCAGCAGGACGTTGGCGCCGGCGAACAGCGTGCGGGCGGATCGTCCGGATGCGAAGCGGTCCAGGTCGAGCGGACAGGCGCTCGCCAGCAAGGCCGCCGCGTCGCGGCCGCCAATGTCGTATCCGACATGACCGTCGCCCACCGCGACCGCGCTGCCGCCGTCCGCCGGAATGAGGTCGCTCAAACGCGCCGCCACCACCTCGCTCCGGGTCGTCGCGGTTTGCACCAGCCAATCGCCCGGACCGAACCAGTAGATCGCCGGATCGGCCGCCATCACATGGTTGGGGGAGGCCGGCCAGCTTGCGGCAAAGGCCGCCTCCAGCCCCGCTTCGATGTCGCGGCGCCCGGGCGCGAGCGTCACGCGAACCATGGCGCCCAGCGCCACCCGTTCGATGCGGACGCCGCCGGTGCGGGAGGAGAGGCTGAAATTGCTCGGAGCGATGTCAGACAAGGCGCTGGTTCTCCGGATCGAGGAAGACCGGCTTGACGACTCTCGCCTGGAAGGTTCCGCCGCCGAAATACAGTTCGACCGTTTCGCCGAGACGGGCGCGACCGCTCGCCAGGAGGCCGAGCGCGACCGACTGCCCGAGGGCGTCGCTGATGCAGCTCGACGTCACGCGGCCCTGCGCGGTCGCCGGCGGGCGGGCGCCGATCCGCGGCAGGATATGGGCGCCGACCGGCATGCGGAACGCCGGGTCCGTGCCGACCAGGCCGACAAGCTGATGACGGCCTTCGCGCTGCGCCTCCGGTCGCAACAGGGACCGGCGGCCGATGAAGTCGAAATCCTTGCTGCGCCATTGCGAGAAGCCGAGATCGTCGGGCGTGGTCGTGCCGTCGGAATCGCTGCCGACATGGATGTAGCCTTTCTCGATGCGCAGCCGCAGCAGCGCCTCCAGCCCGAGCGGAACGGCGTTCCACGGCCGCCCCGCATTGCGCAGCTCCCGCCATAGCGCGGGTCCGAAGGCCGCCGGCACGTTGATCTCGAATTGGGTTTCGCCGGTGAAGCTGACGCGAAAGACCCGCGCCCGCCAGGCGCCGACGCGGCCGTCCCGGAAGCTCATATGCGCGAACGACTTGGCATCGAGGTCGATATCGGTTCCCAGCGCGGTCAGCAGGGCCCGGGCCTTTGGCCCGGCGACGGCGAGCGTCGCCCATTGCGGCGTCACGTTCTGCACCGCGACCTGCCAGCTGGGCCATTCGCAGCGCAGCCATTCCTGCATGTGCGCGAACACCGCGCCGGTCATGCCGCTCGACGGGCTGACGAGGTATTGGTGTTCGCCGAGCCGCGCGAAGACGCCGTCGTCGAGCGCGATGCCGTGCTCGCTCGCCATCAGGCCATAGCGGACGCGTCCCTGCGCCAGGTTGGAGGCGCGGTTGATGTAGACGTGATCCAGGAAACGGCCGGCATCGCGGCCGCTGACCAGAAGCTTGCCCAGCGAACTGGCGTCGAACAGTCCGACGCCGCCGCGCGTCTCGCGCATCTCCCGGCGGACGGCGTCCTCGCGCGCCTCGCCCGGCCGGGGATAGAAGTCGGGGCGCTGCCAGCGCCCGGCCTCGAGGAAAACGGCGCCCTCTTGCGCCTGCATGTCGTGCGTCGGCAACCGGTACATCGGTTTTTGCAAAAGGCCGCGCGCCTGTCCGGCGAAGGTCCCGAAGGTCAGCGGCGTATAGGGCGGCCGGTAGGTCGTGGTGCCGACTGCCTGCGGCGTCCGCTGGGTCCGCAGGCCCAGGATCGCGATGGCGTTGACGTTGCTGGTCTTGCCCTGATCGGTCCCCATGCCGGTCGTGGTGTAGCGCTTGAGTTGCTCGACCGAGGTATAGCCCTCGCGCGCCGCCAGCCCGATGTCCTTGTCCGTGACGTCGTTCTGGAAATCCACCCATTGCCGCTTGGTCGCGCCGGCGACATCGACGCGCCACAGGGGTGCGATGTTCTGCGCCGGCGATTTGCCCGCCGCTATCGGCGTGCGCTGCGACGGAGCTTGGAAGCCGCAATCCATTGCCGCCGCGGCGCCGGCCTCGGCGCCCTGGGCGAACGCGGCGTCCAGTCCGAAGGCGCCGTTGAGTCCGCCCGCGGTGCGGACGCCGTCCGGTGCGCGATCGGGCAAAAACATCGCGGCGCTCTCGTCGAAGCGCAATTTGCCGCCGGCTTGGCAGAACAGATGCACGGCCGGGCTGAACCCGCCCGACATGATGACGGCGTCGCAGGCGATCCATTGGCTGCCGCCGCCGTCCAGGCCGCACACCTGCACTGAACGCACGCGCCTGCGGCCGGCGGTGTCGCGGATCACGCTGCCGGGCCGGTAGGCGATGCCGGCTCCGGCAAGCGCGGCGCCGGTCGCGGTGCCGTCGGCATCGCGTATGTCGATCACCGCGGCAACCGTCACGCCGGAGCGGTGCAGCGCCAGCGCGTCGGCGGCGCCCATATCGTTGTTGATGAAGGCGACGAGGCGCGCGCCGACGCCGACCGCATAATGGTTGCGGTATTTGAGTGCGGCGGAGGCCAGCAGGATGCCAGGCCGGTCGTTGTTGGGAAAAACCAGGGGCCGTTCGTGCAGGCCGGTGGCGAGCACGATCTGGCGCGCGCGCACTTTCCACAACCGCAGCGCGGGCCGTCCGCCGCCCGGCGCCGCCGGCCGCTCGCAGAGCAGGGCATAATTGCCGTCATAAAGTCCGGTTGCCTGCGTGCGGGTGAGGATCGTGACATTGCTTCGGCCGCGAAGCTGGGCCGTCGCCTGCGCCGCGAAGGCCCCGGCCGCCAGGCCTTCGGCCACCGCCTCGCGCCACAGCAGCGTGCCGCCCAAATCGCCGTTCTCGTCGGCCAGGACGACGCGCGCGCCGGACTCGGCGGCGGCCTGCGCCGCCATCAGGCCCGCCGGGCCGCCGCCGACCACCAGCACGTCGCAATGGGCGTAGCGCTGGACATAGAGGTCGGGATCGATCCCTGCCGGCGCGACGCCCAATCCGGCGGCGCGACGGATCGACGGCTCGAAGACATGCCAGTTCGGCCGGATCATCGTCTTGTAATAGAAGCCCGCGGGAAACAGCGGATGCAGCGCGTCGATCAGCGCCCCGGCATCGAAGGCGAGGCTGGGCCAGGCGTTCTGGCTCGTCGCCGCAAGCCCCTCGGTCAGTTCCAGCACCGTGGCGCGGGTGTTCGGCTCGCCCTGCGCGCCGGCAATTTGCACCAGGGCGTTGGGCTCGTCATGACCGGCGCTGACGATGCCGCGCGGGCGGTGGTATTTGAAGCTGCGGCCGACGAAGTGGATGCCGCTCGCCAGCAATGCCGACGCCAGCGTGTCGCCGGCATATCCGTGCAGGGCGCGGCCGTTGAAACGGAACCGCAAGGGCTGCGCGCGGTCGATCCTGCCGCCGGTCGCGAAGCGGGTCATTGCGGCACTTTCGGCGCGGCGTCGCGGATGGCGAAGGGGCCGCGGATCGCATGCGTCACGGTGTGGCGCAACAGGTTGAACCATTCGCCGCAGCCATGGACGTGGCACCAGCGCTCATAGTGCCAGCCCTTGGGATTGGCGCGGCCGAACAGATAGTCGGCCCAGGCTTCGTCGCTCGCCGCCGACGCCGGCCGCACGATGACGGCCTCGCCGCCGCAGGAAAACTCCATCTGGGCGCGTTCGCCGCAATGGGGACAGGGGATGAGGAACATGACCGGCTCCTAATGCGCGATGCCGGCGGCGCCGGCTTCATCGACCAGCGCGCCGCTGGTGAACCGCGCGAAGCCGAAGGGGCGGATGAGATCGCCGGGCCGGTCCTGCGCGACGAGATCCGCCAGGCACCAGCCGCCGGCCGGGATCGCCTTGAAGCCGCCGGTGCCCCAGCCGCAATTGATGTAAAGGCCGCCCACGGACGTGCGGTCGATGATCGGCGAGGAATCGTGGACCACATCGACGATGCCGCCCCACTGGCGCAGCATGCGCATGCGGCTGAGCACCGGATATTGCTCGACCGCCGCGGCGGCGACGCTTTCGAGGATATGGGGCGAGCCGCGCTGGCCGTAGGACGGATAGAGGTCGAGCTGGCCGCCGATCACCATCTCGCCCTTGTCGGACTGGCTGATATAGACCCCCGTTCCGGGCGACATGATCACGGTGTCGAGCAGCGGCTTCACCGGTTCGCTGACGAAGGCTTGCAGGCAATAGCTCGTGACCGGCATGCGGATGCCGGCAAGGCCGGCCAGCACCGAACTGTGGCCCGCCACCGCCATCGCGATCCGCTCCGCCCGGATGGCTCCGCGCGAGGTCTCGATGCCGCGCACCTGGCCCGCCGCGATGTCGAAGGCGGTGACCTCGCAATTCTGGATGATATCGACGCCGAGCGCGGCGGCGGCGCGGGCATAGCCCCACACGACCGCGTCGTGCCGGGCCGTGCCGCCGCGCCGCTGCACGAAGCCGCCGAACACCGGATAGCGCGTGGTCGGCGCGGTGTTGAGGATGGGGACCTCCGCATGCACCTGCTTTGCGGTGAGGACCTCGGAGTCGATGCCCTGCATCTGGATCGAGGTCGCCCAGCGCGCGATGGTGTCCATGTCGTGATGCGAATGCGCCAGCGTGATCACGCCGCGCTGGCTGAGCATGATGTTGTAGTTCAGCTCGCGGCCCAGCCCTTCATAGAGCCTGAGCGCGAATTCATAGAGCGCGGCGCTCTCGGCGAAGAGGTAGTTGGAGCGCACGATCGTGGTGTTGCGGCCGGAATTGCCGCCGCCGATCCAGCCGCGCTCCACCAGCGCGATGCGCAGTTTGGGCGCCTGCCGGGCGAGGTAATAGGCGGTGGCCAGGCCGTGGCCGCCGCCGCCGATGATGACGACGTCGTAAGCCGGCTTCGGTGCGGCGTCGGGAATGGCCCGCAACCAGCCGGCATGGCCGCCCAACGCGTGCCGCAGAAGCGAGAATGCCGAATAGCCGCGCATCGCGAAGATTTGAGCGCAGGGAAGGCGTCCGGCAATATCACAGATGTAACAGCGTTATTCGAGCTCTTCGGCTTCAAGTCCTTGCGCCAGGCGGGCGCGCAGCGGCGCGAGCTCGCGCGCGTAGGCCTTCCACTTGCCGATCGACGTCGCATAGACCGGCCGGCGCACCTGCACCGCGCTCGCCGTGGTCGATGGCGCGGTGCTCTCGTGAAAGCGGCTGACGCCCTCCTCCCAGGGCAGGTCGAGGAAGTCCAGGATGCGCCGCGCCGCGCCGGCCAGGTCGGCGACGATGTCCTCATAGGCGATTTCGAACAGGCATGCGGGCGGCAGGACGCTCTTCCAATGCGCCACCAGCCGGCGATAGGCGAGATAATATTCGCCGAGGTCGCCGAGGTCGAAGGAGAACGGATAGGCGCCCGAAAAATGCGCCTTGTAGACGGCATAGCAGGCATCGAGCGGGCGGCGGTGCAGCAGGATGATCTTCGCCTCCGGCAATGCGGCATGGATCAGGCCGCAATAGAGATAATTCTGCGGCATCTTGTCGATGAAGCGCGCGGCCTGTCCGGCCTCGATGGGCTGCGTGCGCTCGACATAGGCGCGGCCCAGCATTGCCATGTCGAGGGTCAGGGACTTGCGGACAAGGTCTTGCCGTCCGGCGGCATCGCCGGCGGCGCGCGTCAGGAGGAAGCCGAATTCCGTGAGCTCGCCCAGCGACAGGGCGGCGCTGTGGCTGGCGACGATGCGCTCGACCAGCGTCGTGCCCGTGCGCGGCAGGCCGACGATGAAGACCGGCGCGGCGCCGCGATGGCCGGGCGCCGCGGCCTGCACGGCTTGCGCGCTGTGGGTTCGGATGATCTCGTCGATCACCGCGATGTCGTCGCGCACATCGTAGCGGATATGCCGGCGGTGAAGATCGGCGCCCGCCTTGAGATGGGCAAAGGACTGCGGATAAGCGCCGATGTCTTCCTGTTCCTTGGCGAGGGCGAAGCGCAGCAGCACCTCGGCCCGCCACGCCAGCGTGTTCGTCGCCAGCAGCGTCTCCATCTCGGCGATATGGTTGCTGGCGGGCGTCTGGCGCCTGAGGTCGGAGCGCAGATAATGCGCCTGGCAGTCCCTCGGATTGCCCGCGAGGGCGCGTTCGCAGCTGGCTTCGGCGTCGTCCAGTGCGCCCGTCATGCGCT
>DASWOE010000086.1:0-2332 GCA_036398875.1 Rhizomicrobium sp. | reverse complement strand
CCGGACCGCTCCCCAAAGCGCCGAGCAAGGCCTGCGCGAACACGTCCTGGGCCGGGGCCGGCAATCCGTCCCAATGCGCCGTCAGTTCCGCCAGCAGCGCGCGTGCCTCCGCGCGCACGGCATGGTGGTCCGGGTCGGTGGCAGCCATGGCAGGTCCTCTCGTTGCGGCCGTCGCCGCGGCGGGAATTGCCCCGCCAACCTATACCGGAAACGCCCGATTCGGCAGGGACTTGCGCCCGGCGCGGTACAGGGCGGGTTCCCTCCCGGCAACGCGTTGGGCTATACTGCGTTGATGGAATGGATGAGGACCCCGGGACGGTTATGACGGATGCAACGGTCTACAAGCAGGGCTGGACGCTGGATGACGTCCGCTGGCATGCGTTCGATTCCGCCAAGGCGACGCCGTGGATGGTGGCGGCGATCAAATCGGCCTCGCTGGTCGAGTTCAACGCCCCCGATTACGTGAGCTATCTCAAGGCTGTGTTCGCCGACGCGCCGCCCGAGACGCACGCCGCGCTCGAGCAATGGGGCCGCGAGGAAAGCCAGCATGGCCGCGCGCTCGGCCGCTGGGCCGAGATGGCCGATCCCACCTTCAAGCTCGACGACGCCTTCGCCCGCTTCCGCGCCGGCTACAAGCCGGAGCACTTCGCCGCCGGCGACGGCGTATCGATTCGCGGCAGCCGGCGCGGCGAGATGATCGCGCGCTGCGTGGTGGAAAGCGGCACCTCGTCCTATTACACCGCCATCCGCGACGCGACCGAGGAGCCGGTGCTGAGGGAGATCGCGGGCCGCATCGCCGCCGACGAATTCCGGCATTACAAGCTCTTCCTGGAGACTCTTCACGCGCAGGATGAACCGGACCTGCCGTTCTGGAAGAAGCTGGCGGTGGCGGCGGGCCGCGTGACGGAGTCGGAAGACGACGAACTGGCCTATGCCTATTACTGCGCGAATGTCCCGGTCGCCGACGCGGCGCATACCCCCTATCGGCGCGAATACCATTCGCGGGTCGCGGCCAGCATCCTGAACAAGATCTACCGCCGGCATCACATCCAGAAGCTGGTGCAGATGGTGGCCGCCGCGGTCGGCGCCAAACCGCGCGGCTGGCTGAGCACCATCGGCGGCGCGGTCTTGTGGCGCTTCCTGCGCATGCGCGCCACCCTGACCCGCGCCGAGACTGCGCCGGTTTGAGCCGCCATTTCAGATTTCGCGGAGGCCCGTCAGCGGCGAACGGCGAACCAGCGGCTTGAGAGGCTCGTCGTCCTCGGCCTTCTTGGCGCGCCTTTGCCGCAAAGCGATGAATACGGCCCAATAGCAAATCATCATGCTGGTGAAGGAGGGCAAGAACACCGTCGCCGATTTCGACAGATGGAAATGCATGGCCATGGTCACATCCAGCAGCCATTGCACGGCGAAAATCGCGGCCGCGACCAGAATCGCGGTCACTGCCAAGGCCGCGCACAGGGCCCCCATTCGCGCCGCGAGGTTCATCGCTGCCGCCTCATGCGCAGACGACGCATCGTGAGGCCCGGGCCTTCGACGCAGCCGATCGCAGTTATTGCGGCTGGTGCCAACATTGCATCTTTCCGCAGGTCGGTCGCGGCGAATTATAGCTCACACGCTGCGTTTGACCAGCATCTGCTTGATCTCGCCGATCGCCTGGGCGGGATTGAGGCCCTTGGGGCAGGTGTTGGTGCAGTTCATGATGGTGTGGCAGCGATAGAGGCGGAATGGATCTTCCAGCTTGTCGAGCCGCTCGCCGGTGTGCTCGTCGCGGCTGTCGATCAGCCAGCGATAGGATTGCAGCAGCGCCGCCGGTCCCAGATAGCGCTCCGAATTCCACCAATAGCTCGGGCACGAGGTCGAGCAGCAGGCGCACAGGATGCACTCATAGAGCCCGTCGAGCTTGGCGCGATCCTCCGGCGACTGCTTCCATTCCTTCTCCGGCTCGGCGGTCTTGGTCTGCAGATAGGGTTCGATGGAGGCGTATTGCGCGTAGAAATTGGTGAGGTCCGGCACCAGGTCCTTCACCACCGGCATGTGCGGCAGGGGATAGACCGCCACCGGACCGGAAATGTCGGTGATCGCCTTGGTGCAGGCCAGCGTGTTGCCGCCGGCGACGTTCATCGCGCAGGAGCCGCAGACGCCTTCGCGGCAGGAGCGGCGGAAGGTCAGCGTCGGATCGATCTCGTTCTTGATCTTGATCAGGGCGTCCAGGACCATCGGGCCGCAGCTCGCCAGATCGATCGTATAGGTATCGACTCGCGGATTGGCGTCGCCGTCGGGGTCGTAGCGATAGACCCGAAACTCCTTGCTTCCCTTGGGCTTCTTGCCG
>DASWOE010000085.1:0-13648 GCA_036398875.1 Rhizomicrobium sp. | reverse complement strand
TGGGAGCGTGAGATCGCGCGCAACCTCGAACTCGACGCGCCGTACAGGTAAGAGATGCTGCTGCAAGCCATCGCCTTCTACGCCTTCTCCGCGATCCTGATCGCCAGCGCGTTCATGGACATCGTGGCGCGCAATCCCGTGCATTCGGTGTTCTTCCTGATCCTCGCCTTCTTCAACGCCGCCGGCCTGTTCGTCCTCCTGGGGGCGGAGTTCCTGGCGATGATTCTGGTCATCGTCTATGTCGGCGCGGTCGCCGTGCTGTTCCTGTTCGTCGTCATGATGCTCGACATCGACTTCGCCGAACTCAAGCGCGGCGCGCAGCAATACATCGTGGTCGGTGCCGGCGTCGGCCTGGTGCTGCTGGTCGAGTTGATCGGCGCGAGCTATTTCTGGAAGGCCTCGCCCGCCGCGCCGTCGGCGCTCGGCCACCCGACGCCGCAGGGCCTCAGCAACACCGAAGCCATCGGCCGCATCCTCTATACGGACTACATCTACTACTTCCAGATCGCGGGCCTGGTGCTTCTGGTCGCGATGATCGGCGCCATCGTGCTGACGCTGCGCCACCGTCCGGGCGTGCGCCGCCAGAACATCGGCCGCCAGAACGCGCGCACCATGGACGAGGCGATGACGATCGTCGATGTGAAGCCGGGGCAGGGGGCGTGAGCATGGAAATCGGGCTGGGCAACTACCTGACCGTCGCGGCGATCCTGTTCACGATCGGCGTATTCGGCATCTTCCTGAACCGCAAGAACGTCATCGTCATCCTGATGTCGATCGAGCTGATCCTGCTCGCGGTCAACATCAATTTCGTGGCGTTCTCGTCCTTCCTGCACGATCTGGTCGGGCAGATCTTCGCGCTGTTCATCCTGACGGTGGCGGCGGCGGAAGCGGCCATCGGGCTCGCCATCCTCGTGGTCTATTTCCGCAACCGCGGCACGATCGCCGTGGAAGACGTCAACCTGATGAAGGGCTGAGATGTACGCCGCGATCGTCTTCCTGCCCATCATCGCATCGGCCATTGCCGGCCTGTTCGGCCGCGTCATCGGCGCGCGCGCGTCGGAACTGGTCACGACCGGCGCGCTGTTCGCCGCCGCGGCGCTCTCCGTCGCCGCCTTCTACGACACCACGATGCTCGGCCACAGCCACATCGTGCAGATCCTGCCCTGGATCTATTCCGGCGATCTGCGGGTGGATTGGACGATCCGGGTCGATGCGCTCACCGGCGTGATGCTGGTGGTGGTGACCGGCGTCTCTTCGCTGGTGCATCTCTACTCCATCGGCTACATGGCCGACGACGACGGCCGTCCGCGCTTCTTCTCCTATCTGTCGTTCTTCACGTTCGCCATGCTGATGCTGGTGACGTCCAACAACTTCCTGCAGATGTTCTTCGGCTGGGAGGGCGTCGGCGTCGCCTCCTATCTCCTGATCGGCTTCTGGTACAAGAAGCCGGAGGCCAATGCCGCCGCGATCAAGGCCTTCATCGTCAACCGCGTCGGTGATTTCGGCTTCGCGCTGGGCATCTTCGGCATCTTCGCCGTCTTCAAGACGCTGGATTTCGATGCGGTGTTCGCCGCCGCGCCGTCCATGGTCGGCCACGCCATCCATTTCGGAAGCTGGGACATCGACACGCTGACATTGCTCTGCCTGCTCCTGTTCGTCGGCGCGATGGGCAAGTCGGCGCAGCTCGGCCTGCACACCTGGCTTCCGGACGCGATGGAGGGCCCTACCCCCGTCTCGGCCCTCATCCATGCCGCCACCATGGTGACGGCCGGCGTGTTCCTGGGCTGCCGCTGCTCGCCGATGTTCGAGCACGCGCCGGTGGCGCTGGAATTCGTCACCTTCGTCGGCGCCACCACGGCGTTCTTCGCCGCGTCCGTCGGCCTGTTCCAGAACGACATCAAGCGCGTGATCGCCTATTCGACATGCTCGCAGCTCGGCTACATGTTCGTCGCGGCCGGCGTCTCGGCTTACGGCGCGGCGATGTTCCATCTGTTTACCCACGCCTTCTTCAAGGCGCTGCTGTTCCTCTCGGCCGGCGCGGTGATCCACGCGATGCATCACGAGCAGGACATGCGCAAGATGGGCGGGCTGGCCAAGGCGATCCCGTTCACCTGGGCGATGATGCTGATCGGAAATCTGGCGCTGACCGGCGTCGGCATCCCCAACCTGCATGTCGGCCTCGCCGGCTTCTATTCCAAGGATTCGATCATCGACGCCGCCTATGAGTCGCATTCCGCCATGGCGACCTACGCCTTCACGCTGACGCTGCTCGCCGCGGCGATGACGTCGTTCTATTCCTGGCGCCAGTTCCTGATGACGTTCCACGGCCGCTATCGCGGGCAGGATCGCGACAATCACGGGCATGACGGCCATGACGAAGCGGAACCCGGCGACCACCACGCGGCGGCGCTGTCGCAGGTCCATGAAGCGCCGCTGGTGATGCTGGTGCCGCTCGGCGTGCTGGCGCTCGGCGCGGTGTTTGCCGGCATCGGCTTCGACCATTTCTTCATCGGCAGCGACTCGGCAGGTTTCTGGCACGGCGCGCTCGGTGCCATCGCCGGCAACGGTCTGCACCCCCAGGTCGAGGACTTTCCCGAATGGGTCGAACTCGCGCCCTTCCTGCTGACGGTGCTGGGCTTCGGCGTCGCCTATTACTACTACGTCCTCAGTCCCGAATTGCCGCGGCAGATGGCGGCCAAGCGCGGGCTGCTCTATCTCTTCCTCTACAACAAATGGTACTTCGACGAGCTATACGATTTCCTCTTCGTGCAACCGGCGCTGAAGCTCGGCCGCTTCCTGTGGAAGCGCGGCGACGGCACGGTGATCGACGGGCTTGGCCCCGACGGCATCGCCGCCCGCGTGCTGGATGCAACGCGCGGCGCGGTGCGGCTGCAGTCCGGCTATGTCTATCACTACGCCTTTGCGATGCTCTTGGGTGTGGTTGCGCTCGCCACCTGGTTCATGGTCGCCGGAGTCCGTCCATGACCGGCTGGCCCATTCTTTCCATCCTCACCTTCCTGCCGCTGGTGGGCTGCGCCGCCATACTGTTGACGCGCGGCGCGCCGGCGACCGTCGCCAGCAACGCCCGCTGGATCGCGCTGGTCACGACGCTGGTCGATTTTGCGCTGTCGCTCGTCCTCTGGTTCCATTTCGACGGCCGCTCCTCGGCTTTCCAGTTCGTGGAGAGCGCCGATTGGCTGGCCCCGGGGATCGGCTATCGCATGGGCGTCGATGGCATCTCGATGCTGTTCGTCGTGCTCACCGCCGGGCTGATGCCGTTCTGCATCCTGGCGAGCTGGGAATCGATCGAGAGCCGCGTCGGCGAATACATGGTCGCCTTCCTGGCGCTCGAAACCATGATGATCGGCGTCTTCACCTCGCTCGACCTGGTGCTGTTCTACATCTTCTTCGAGGCCGGCCTGATTCCGATGTTCCTGATCATCGGCATCTGGGGCGGCAAGCGCCGGGTCTATGCCAGCTTCAAGTTCTTCCTCTACACGCTGCTCGGCTCGCTCCTGATGCTGCTGGCGATCCTGGCGATGTATTTCGCCGCCGGGACGACGGACATCGCCGTGCTGCTGCACGTCCACTTCGATCCGAAGCTGCAGATATTCCTCTGGCTCGCCTTCTTCGCGAGCTTCGCGGTCAAGATGCCGATGTGGCCGGTCCACACCTGGCTGCCGGACGCGCATGTCGAGGCGCCGACCGCCGGCTCCGTCATCCTCGCGGGCATCCTGTTGAAGATGGGCGGCTACGGCTTCCTGCGCTTCTCGCTGCCGATGTTCGCCAGCGCGTCGGTCACCTTCACGCCGCTGATCTTCGTGCTCTCCGTCGTCGCCATCATCTACACCTCGCTGGTGGCCCTGGCGCAGGAGGACATCAAGAAGCTGATCGCCTATTCGTCCGTGGCGCATATGGGCTTCGTCACCATGGGCCTGTTCACCCTGACGCAGCAGGGTCTCGACGGCGGCATCTTCCAGATGCTCAGCCATGGCGTGGTCTCCGGCGCGCTCTTCCTCTGCGTCGGGGTGATCTACGACCGCATGCACACGCGCGAGATCGCGGCCTATGGCGGCCTGGTCAACCGCATGCCGATCTATGCCGCCTGCTTCATGGTCTTCACCCTCGCCAATGTCGGGCTGCCGGGCACCGGCGGCTTCATCGGCGAGTTCATGACCATGCTGGGCGCCTTCATCGCCAACACCTGGGTCGCGATCTTCGCCGCCACCGGCGTGATCCTGTCCGCCGCCTATGCCCTCTATCTCTATCGCCGCGTGATCTTCGGGGATCTGGTGAAGCCCGCCCTCATGACGATCAAGGATCTCAGCCCGCGCGAATTCGCCATCCTGGCGCCGCTGGTGGCGATCACGATCCTGATGGGCGTCTATCCCAAGCCGGTGTTCGACGTGACCTCGGCCTCCGTCGCCAACCTGATCGCCGAGCACAAGACGGCGCTCGCCATCGACCGTGCGCCGCGTCTCGCCGCGCGAGGGCAGACCCCATGAACCTGCAAGCCGACGTGATGGTCCTGCTGCCGGAGCTTCTGCTCGCGGTCGGCGCCATGATCCTCCTGATCGGCGGCGTGGTCGGCGGCGACCGTTCGACGCCGGTGGTGTCCTGGCTCGGTGTGGCCTTGCTGGCCGTCGCGGGCTGGCTGGTGTTCACCGCCGCGCCCGCGACCGCCTTCCACGGCGCCTTCGTCGTCGATGGCTTCGCCCGCTTCGTCAAGCTCCTCATCCTGATCGGCTCGGCGCTCTGCATCCTGATGGCGCAGGAGTTTTTCGGCCTGGAGGGCAAACAGCGCTTCGAGCTTCCCATCCTCATGCTGCTCGCCACGCTCGGCATGCTCTTGATGGTCTCGGCGTCGAGCTTCGTCGCGCTCTATATGGGGCTGGAGCTGCAGAGCCTCGCGCTCTATGTGCTCGCCGCCTTCAACCGCGACAGCCTGCGCTCCACCGAAGCCGGCCTCAAATATTTCGTCTTGGGCGCGCTCAGCTCCGGCATGCTGCTCTACGGCATTTCGCTGGTCTACGGCTTTACCGGCTCGACCGAATTCGCCGCCATCGCTCATGCGACCGCCGGCAGCGGCACCAATATCGGCCTGATCTTCGGCCTCGTCTTCATCGTCGCGGGCCTCGCCTTCAAGGTCGGCGCGGTGCCGTTCCACATGTGGACGCCCGACGTGTATGAGGGCTCGCCCACGCCCGTCACCGCCTTCTTCGTCACCGCCGCCAAGGTTGCCGCCTTTGCGCTCTTCATCCGGGCCGTGATCGCGCCCTTTCCGCACTCGATCCAGCAATGGCAGCAGATCATCGTCGTGATCTCGGTGCTTTCCGTCGTGCTCGGTGCCGTCGCGGCGATCGGCCAGACCAACATCAAGCGCCTGCTCGCCTACAGCTCGATCGGCCATGTCGGCTACGCGCTTTTGGGCCTCGCCGCCGGCACGCCGCTGGGCGTGCAGGGCATGCTGGTCTATCTCGCCTATTACCTGCTCACCAACCTCGGCATGTTCGCCTGCGTCAGCGCCATGCGCCGCGACGGCGAGAGCGTGGAAGACATCCGCCAGCTCGCCGGCCTGTCGCGCACCCAGCCCGCCTTTGCCTTCGCGCTGGCGGCGCTGGTGTTCAGCCTGGCCGGCCTGCCGCCGCTCGCCGGCATCTTCGCCAAGATCTACGTTTTCGGCGCCGCCATGCAGGCGCATCTTTACGTGCCCGCCATCGTGAACATCGTCGCCAGCGTGATCGGCGCGTTCTACTATCTGCGCGTCATCACCATCATGTATTTCGACGAGCCCGTGCGGCGTTTCGACGGTGGCATCGGCGGCGCCACGACCGCGATCATGTGGGGCACCAGCATCGTCTCGACCTTCTTCGTCCTCGTGCCGGCGCCGCTGATCTATCTTGCCGGCAATGCGGCGCACACGCTGCTGCCGTGACCGACTGGCCGAGGGGATACGGCTTAAAGACCTTCGACGTCGTCGATTCCACGAATGAGGAGGCCAGGCGCCTCGCCCAGGCCGGTGAGCCGGGGCCGCTTTGGATTTCCGCCGCGCGCCAGACGGCGGGGCGCGGCCGCCGCGGCCGCGTCTGGGACTCGCCCGGCGGCAATCTCGCCGCCACGCTGTTGCTGCGGCCGGGCAAGCCGGCCGGTGAATGCGCCCAGCTCTCCTTTGCCGCCGCCGTCGCGGCCTGCGACACGCTCTCCGGCTTCGCGCCCTCGGTCGAGATGCATGTGAAGTGGCCGAACGACGTCCTGGCCGGGAACGCCAAGATCGCGGGCATCCTGCTCGAATCCACGGGCCCGGCCGGCGCGGTGCCGGCCTTCCTTGCGATCGGCATCGGCATCAATCTGGCCGGCCATCCGGACGGCACCGAATTCCCCGCGACCTCGCTGAAGGCGCAGGGCGCGGCCGTGCCCACGCCCGACGATGCGCTGCTGCACCTGGCCGCCCATCTCGCCAAATGGTTCGAGGTCTGGCGCGACGGGGGCTTCTCCTCCGTGCGCGATGCCTGGCTGGCGCGCGCCAAAGGTCTCGGCAGCCGCATCCGCGCCCGTCTCGCGACCGGCGAGACGCAGGGCGTGTTCGAGGGGATCGACGAGACCGGTGCCCTGATCCTGAGGGAAGCGGCGGGAACCGTCCGCCGCATCGCTGCGGGCGAAGTGTTTTTCGCGTAAGGTGCGCTCCATGCTTCTCGCCATCGATGCCGGCAACACCAACATCGTCTTCGCCGTCCATGACGGCACCGAAACGCGCGCCGAGTGGCGCTCGGTGACCGAGACGACCAAGACGGCGGACGAATACGCCGTCCTGCTGCAGCAATTGCTGCAGCTCAACGGACTGTCTTTCGGCGATATCGATGCCGCCATCATCGCCACCGTCGTTCCGGCGGCGCTGTTCGACCTGCGCCGGCTGTGCCGCAAATACCTGCATTGCGAGCCGCTGGTGGTGGGCGATCCGGATCTCGATCTCGGCATCAAGGTCCATGCCGAAGGCGCCGGCGCCGACCGACTGGTCAACACGATCGCGGCGCATGAGCGCTACCGGGGCGCGCTGATCGTGGTCGATTTCGGCACCGCCACGACCTTCGACGTGGTGTCGCAAGAAGGCGACTATGAGGGGGGCGTCATCGCCCCCGGCGCCAATGTCTCGGCCGAGGCGCTGCACCAGGCCGCCGCGATGCTGCCGCGCGTTGCCGTCCAGCGCACCCAGAACGTCATCGGCAAGGCCACCGTGCCGGCCATGCAGTCCGGTCTCTATTGGGGCTATGTCGGCCTGATCGAAGGGCTGGTGGCGCGCATCAAAACCGAATATGGCAAGCCGATGACGGTGATCGGCACCGGCGGCCTCGCCAATCTCTTCTACAAGCAGACGGCCGCGATCGAGCATCTCGATCCCGATCTCACCATCCGCGGCCTGGTCCAGATTCACGCGCGCAATGCCGAACGCGCCAAGGCAAAGCCCGCGACCGAATGAACCCACCGTCCCGCCATGACGAGCTCGTCTTCCTCCCCCTAGGGGGGTCCGGCGAGATCGGAATGAACTTCAATGCCTATGGCTACGGCCCGCCCGACGACCGCCAATGGATCGTGGTCGATTGCGGCGTGCTGTTCGGGCGCGAGGCCACGACGCCCGGCGTCGATCTCATCATGCCCGATATCCGCTTCCTGGCGGAGCAGCGCGAGAACGTGCTCGCCATCGTCGCCACCCATGCGCATGAGGATCATATCGGCGCCATCCCGCATCTATGGCCGATGCTGCGCTGCCCGGTCTACGCCACGCCGTTCACCGCCGTGCTGATCGAAGGCAAGCTGGAAGAGGCCGGCCTCTCCGCCAAGGTGCATCCCCGGCGCGTGCCGCTCGGCGGCCGCATCGAAATCGGTCCTTTCGTCGTCGAGTTCATCTCCATCACCCATTCGATCCCCGAGCCGAACGCGCTTGCCATCCGCACGCCGTTCGGCACCATCGTCCACACCGGCGACTGGAAGATCGATCCGGAGCCGCAAATCGGCGAGGTCACCGACATCGCCGCGCTCAAGGCCCTGGGCGATGAGGGGGTGCTCGCGACCGTTTGCGATTCCACCAACGCGCTGGTGCCCGGCGAGTCGGGCTCGGAGGCGCGGGTGCGCGAGGCGCTGACGCGGCTGATCGGCACGCTCAAGGGCCGTGTCGCCGTCACCGCCTTCGCTTCCAACCTGGCGCGGCTGGAAAGCGTCGCGCTGGCGGCGCGGGACAATGGCCGCCAGGTCGCCCTCGTCGGCCGCTCCATGCACAAGATCACCCAGGCCGCGCGCGACACCGGCTATCTCAAGGGCTTTCCGCCGCTCTTGGACGAGGCGGAGGCGGCGCAGCTGCCGCCGGGCCGCGTGCTCTATCTGTGCACCGGCAGCCAGGGCGAGCCGCGCGCCGCACTGATGCGCATCGCCGACGACAACCATCCCAATGTCGGCCTCGGCAAGGGCGATTCGGTCATCTTCTCCAGCCGCGTCATCCCGGGCAACGATCTGGCGATCTTTGAACTGCACAACAAGCTCTCGCAGCTCGGCGTCGAAGTCCTGTCGGCCGAGGATCATTTCGTCCATGTCTCCGGCCATCCCTGCCGCGACGAGCTGGCGCAGATGTATCGCTGGACGCGGCCCCAGATCGCGATCCCCGTCCATGGCGAGGCGCGCCATCTGGCGGAGCATGCGCGTCTCGCCCGCTCGCTCCAGGTGCCTCAGGCGATCGTGCCGCAGAACGGCCAGCTCATCCGGCTGGCGCCCGGCCGCGCCGCCGTGATCGACGAAGTGCCCTTCGGCCGCATCCACATGGACGGCCGTGTCCTGATCGAGGAGGGCGTCGGCCTCTCCCGGCATCGTCGCGCGCTGGCCTTCGCCGGCGTGATCGCCATCACGGTCGTGCTGGACGGCAAGGGCCGCGTCGCCGCCGATCCGGCGGTGATCATGGACGGCATCCCCGAGCCCGTCGGCGAAGCCGTGCGCCGGGCGTTGGACGAGCCGATCCGCCGCCACAACCCCAAGCGCGATCCGGGCGGCCATGACCTAAAGGAGACCCTGCGCCGTGCCGCCCGCAGGGCCGCCGACGAAGCCTGGGGCAAGAAGCCGGTGACGCGGGTCGAGGTCGTTCAAATCTAGCCCGACCCCGGTCAAATCCAGCGCCGCACGGCCTCCATCGTATCGCCAGGGCCGGTGTTGAAGCACAGCTTTGCGGCCGGCGCCTTCGCATGGATCACGTTCACCAATTTCTCGAAGAGCAGGAAATACGCCGGGTTGTTGCGAACCCCTGCGCCGATGCAGATGCAATCGGGCTTCTCTTCCGCGATGGCCTGCGCCAGCACGGCCTCGGCCGTCTCACCGGTGTCGAGATAGAGGATGCTCGCCGCATAGCCCGCTTCTGCCAGCGCCGCCACCTGGTCGTTCAGGGCCGCGACGAGCGTCAGCGGATTGAACGACGGACTGGTCTTGGCGAAATCGACGAGCGGCGGCTCAAGTCCGGCCACGATCACACGCTTGCTCATTTGCCCCTCGTCGGTTCGCCGCCATTGTTGCGGCTGCTGCTAGCATGATAGCCTTGCGGATCGAAGTCGTCTTTTGGAAAAACTTATGATCGGTCGCCTGAACCACGTCGCCATCGCCACCGGCGACATCAAGAAGGCCGCCGCGATCTACCGCGATGTGCTCGGCGGCAAGGTGTCGGAGGCGGTGCCGCAGCCCGACCACGGCGTCACCACCGTCTTCGTCGATCTGGGCAACACCAAGATCGAGCTGCTGGAGCCGCTGGGCGAGAATTCGCCGATCGCCGGCTTCCTCAAGAAGAACCCGAATGGCGGCATGCACCACGTCTGCTATGAGGTGGATGACATCTACGCCGCGCGCGACAGGATGCGGGCCGAAGGCGCCACCATCACGGGCACCGGCGAGCCGCGCATCGGCGCCCATGGCAAGCCGGTGCTCTTCCTGCACCCGAAGGACTTCGTCGGCACCCTGGTCGAGCTGGAACAGGCGTGAGCCTCGTCTCCTTCATCCACGGCGTGGTGCTGTTCGGGACCTTCGCGATCCTCTGGTTCCTGACGCTCTTCTGCCTGTTGCCCGTGGGTCTGGGGACGGAGCGCGACCCGGATTCCGGCGCTCCGCTTTCGCCCATGCTCGGCCGCAAGGCGCTTCTGGCCACCGCCATCGCGGCGGTGCTGTGGATCGTGTTCTATCTGTTGATCGCGCTGAAGGTGCTCGACCTGTAGCGGGCTCAAGCCGTCGCCGCCTCGGCCTCGATCTGCGGATTGCGCTCGCCGTCGCTGGTGGCGATCAGCGCCTTGGGGATCGTCAGGATCACCGGCAGGATCAGCGCATAGACGGCCGTCGTCGCGATGACGCGATAGAGGAAGCCGTTGTCCGGGCTGCTCGAATAGATCGTCGAGCCCGGGACGTCGCTGCCGCGCGCGCCCAGCGTGATCACGCCGTCCACCATCATCATCAGCGTGCCCTGCGGGCCGGGCGGACAGGACCGCATCGCCAGGTCGTAATAGGATTCCGCCGCGATGCCGCCCATCAGTCCGATCGGCAGCGCCAGCCACGGCGCGGCAGCGCGATCAGCCCCTGATAGGCCGCCGAGACGAAGCGGTAGGACACCATCGCCAGGAACATGCCGGCGGTCAGCCCGACGAAGGAAATCCGGGTGAACGCCATCCACAGGAAGCTCGCCGCCGTGATCGGCGCAAACAACGGGAAGAAGCCGCGGTCGCATGCAGCCGGTCCTTCAGCATGTACGAGGTCGCGAAGTCCGGCAGATAGCCGTGCGGCAAAGCGAGATAGAGGAAAAGGGTCAGCGGTCCGAAATAAAGAAAGACCTGTCCGGCGGAGGAGGCCTTCTCTTGGGCTTGCGAGGGTGGTGTCATCCTCGCACGCTAAACCGGATCGGCGGCCGTTCGCGATGGGAATGAACGGACATCACGACAATGCGATTTTGGCGGCAAACGCCAGCGCGATGATCGCGACCGCCGCGTTCACGTCGCGCCGGCGCCCCGACACGATCTTGATGCCGGCATAGGCGATGAAGCCGATCCCGATGCCGCCGGCGATGGAATAGGTGAAGGGAATGGCCAGCGCGGTGACCAGGGCCGGCGCCGCCTCGGTCGTGTCGTCCCAGGCGATATCCTTCAGGCCCTTCGCCATCAGGGCCGCGACGAAGACCAGGGCCGGCGCCGTCGCATAGGCCGGCACCGCGCCGGCCAGCGGCGCGAAGAACAGGCTGAGCAGGAAAAGCCCGGCCACGACCACGGCGGTCAGGCCGGTGCGCCCGCCGGCCTGCACCCCGGCCGCGCTCTCGATATAGGCGGTGACGGGTGAGGTGCCGAGCGCCGCGCCGATCATCGTGCCGAGCGCATCGACGCTCAGCGCGCGCCGCGCGTTGCGGAGCCGCCCGTCCGGCTCGTTCAGGTCCGCCTGCTGCGCCACCGCCGACAGCGTGCCGGAGGTGTCGAGCATATCGACCAGCAGGAAGGCGAACACCGCGACGGCGATGGCGCCGCCCGTTGCGCCGGTGAACGTCATTTGCAGGAAGGTGGGCCCCAGCGACGGCGGCAAGGCGGTCGCGCCCGGCGCCGGTTCGAGGCCGAGGCACACCGCGGCAAGCGTCGCGGCGACGATGGCTATCAATACGGCGCCCGCCACCCGCCGCGCCGCCAGCGCGAACATCAGGACGAAGGCGCCGGCCGCGATCAGCACCTTGGGGTCGGTCAGGATGCCCTGCTCGACCAGGGTCGCCGGGCTGGCGACCGAGATCCCGGCATTCTCGAACCCGATGAGGGCGAGGAAAAATCCGATGCCGGCGGCGATGGCGAGCTTCAGGCTCTTCGGTATGGCGTTGATCAGCCATTCGCGCGCCGGCGTCGCCGAGATCGCCACGAACAGGATGCCGGAGAGAAAGACGCAGCCCAGCGCCAGCCGCCAGTCGCCACCCAGCGCCGGCACGACGGCGAAGGCGAAATAGGCGTTGAGGCCCATTCCCGGCGCCAGCGCGACCGGCAGGTTCGCGGTGAGCCCCATCAGCAGGGTGGTCGCCGCCGCCGCCAGGCACGTCGCCACGAACACCGCGCCATGATCCAGCCCCGCCTTCGCGAGGATCTCCGGATTGACGAACATGATGTACGCCATGGTCAGGAAGGTCGTCGCGCCGGCCACGACCTCGCGCCGTGCCGTCGTGTCATGTGCGCGGAGCGAGAAGATGCGGTCGAGCACGCGCGTCCTTCCCCCGCGACGATTCGCATGCCGATGATGTCATGAACCCGAAAATGCGAAAGGCCGGCTTTGGCCGGCCTTTCCGTCCGCGCTGGCGGATCGTCTCTCCCCGAACTTGGCAGCTCTCGAAGGCCTGCATCGTTCTTTTTGTGAGGCAGGTACATAATCTAATTCGCTGAAACTGTCACGAAATTTCTCTCTCAATGACATGGTATTTACGCAACAAAATGTCAGTTCTCGCAAACATCTCTCTCCAACACCGAACTTTACCCCGATTTCCGCATTGCCTTGACTTCCGGCGCCGGCATCCGGAGCGTGGCACGGGAATGAGAGGGGGCTTATGCGCGCATTTCTGCTCGCCATGGTTGTAGTGTGCTTCGGTGCCGTCCCGGCCGAGGGCGCGGGGCCGTGGCGAATCGTCAAGGATCATTGGACGGCGGCGGACGAGGACGGCTTCGGCAAGTTCGTCGCGGCCATCGGCGCCAGCAATTGCAGCTCGTCGGAAAGCTGCCTGCGGGATGAGTCCAACCCCTATCGCAAGACCGACCAGCACTTCATCGACATCGACGTCGATTGCGCCAAGCTGCCCTATCTGTTGCGCGGCTATTACGCGTGGAAGAACGGCCTGCCGTTCGGCTATGTCGATGGCGTCAGCGGGCAGGGGGGCGACCTGCGCTACACCAAGGCCGCCAACCGCGCGACCGGGCGCCACGACCTCGTCGATCGCGGCCAGGGCATCGATGGTCCCGCCGCGCTGCGCGCCATGATGGATGCGGTGTTCTCGGGCACCTATCGCACCGACGCGAGCGAGCGCCGCGGCGTGCTGTCGGACTTCTATTCCCCCGCGCTCCAGCCCGGCACGATCCATCCCGGCTCGGTGGTCTACGACGTCAACGGCCATGTCGGCATCGTCTGGAAGGTCGATGCCGACGGCCGCATCTACTACATGGACGCCCATCCCGATTTCACCATCACCCGCAGCGTCTATGGCGCGCAATTCGGCCAGAGCCCGCTGCGTCTGGGCGGCGGCCTCAAGAACTGGCGGCCGTTCCAACTGGTCGGCGCGCACCGCGACGTGGCCGGCCATTTCGTCGGCGGCCGTCTCGCCTATGCCGAGAACGACCAGATCGCGGATTTCTCGCTCGTCCAGTACACCGGCACCGAGCCCAATCCGAAGAACGACGTGACCAAGGCGCGCTTCGTCTACAACGGGGCGGAGCTCGGCTTCTACGAGTATATCCGCGTCGCGGTGTCGGGCGGACGGATGGACTTCAATCCGATCTACGAGATGAAGACGACGATGCGCACGCTGTGCAACGATCTGGGCGACCGGGCGCAATATGTCGATCTCGACATCAAGGACGGCATCGCGGTGAAGCCGCATCCCGAGCGCCTGCCGGACAACATCTACGGCTCC
>DASWOE010000084.1:0-11509 GCA_036398875.1 Rhizomicrobium sp. | reverse complement strand
CGCCACGTCCCAATGCCGCGCCACGGTGAGAAATCCGGCGTGTTTGCCGGAGCAATTGTTGTGGAGGCGGCTCGGCTTTTCGCCGCCGCGGATCATCGCCTCGGCCACCGGCTCATAGCGCGCCGGATGCGCGCCGCAGGCAAGGTCGCCTTCGCCCAAGCCGATCCGCGCCAGCCAGGCCGCGACGCGCCCGGTATGCATCGGCTCGCCGGAATGGCTGGCGCAGGCCAGCGCGATCTCCTCGTCGCCGAGGCCGAACGCGTCCGCCGCGCCGGATTCGACCAGCACCATGGCCTGGATCGGCTTGAGCGACGAGCGCGAATAGACCGGCGCATCGATGTCGCCCAGCGACGCCGCCACCGCGCCGTCCGCATCGACCACGGCGAGGGCGCCGCGATGCACGCTCTCCACCAGATCGCCGCGGGTCAGTTCGACGAGAATGGGATTGGTCATTCAATAAATCCACACAGTTGTCATCCCCGGCCGAGCGGTGCGATAGCATAGCGAGGGGAAGGGGACGACAGGTATAGGCAATGCGCGGGTACTTTGCAGTAGGCGTCGATGGCATCTCCAAGCCGATGAATCTCGGCAATCTCATGCGCATCGCCAATGCGTTCGGCGCCAGCTTCTTCTTCACCATCAATGCCCAGGTGAAACTGTCCGAGGCGCAATCCGACACCTCGCGCACGCAAGGCGCGATCCCGCTCTACGGCTACCGCAACGCCGCCGAATTCCGCCTGCCGACCGGCTGCCGCCTGGTCGGCGTGGAAATCACCGACGACGCGACCGAACTGCCGCGCTTCCGCCACCCCCAGCGCGCCGCCTATGTTTTCGGCGCGGAAAGAATGTCGCTGTCGCCGGAAATGCTGTCGCGCTGCGAATTCGTGGTGAAGATCCCCACTCGGTTCTCGATCAATGTCGGGATGGCCGGCGCGATCACGATGTACGACCGGCTGATCTCGGCCGGTGGCTACGGCAGCCGCCCGATCGCGCCGGGCCGCGAAGCGCCGGACATTCCGCCGCCGCATAGATGGGGCGCCCCGATCGTCCGTTCAAGAAAGTGACAATCGAAATTCCGGCGCTATAGTCCCGCCCGCTCATGACACCCGCCCTCGACATTTCCCATCTCCGCAAGGTCTACAAGAGCGGCACCATCGCCGTTCAGGACGTCTCGCTGACGGTGCAGCCGGGCGATTTCTTCGGCTTTCTGGGCCCCAACGGCGCCGGCAAGTCGACCACCATCCATTGCATCACCGGCATCTCCAACCCGACCTCGGGCACGATCCGGATTTTCGGCGTGGACGCGGTGAAGGACTACCGCGAGGCGCGCAAGCTGGTGGGGCTGAGCCCGCAGGAGTTCAACGTCGATCCGTTCGCCTCGGCGCGCCAGATCGTGGACTGGATGGGCGGCTATTTCGGCATGCCCAAGGCGCTGCGCCGGCAGCGGGTCGAGATGCTGATCGAGCGCTTCGATCTGGCGGCGCACGCCAACAAGCCGTTCCGCGAATTGTCCGGCGGCCTCAAGCGCCGCGTCATCCTGGCGCGCGCCATGGTCCACGACCCGCAGCTGCTGATTCTCGACGAGCCGACCGCCGGCGTCGATGTCGAACTGCGCATGGATTTGTGGCGCTACCTGCAGGAGCTGAACCGCGACGGCAAGACCATCCTGCTCACCTCGCACTATCTCGAAGAGATCGAGCGGCTGTGCCGCACCATCGCCATCGTCGCCGCCGGGCGCATCGTGCGCAACGGCCCCAAGGAGGAGTTCTTCACCGAGCCCGGCGGGCTGGAGCGCGCCTATCTCGCCGCCACCGGCCGCGATCCCGACCACGTCGCGGCGGCTGCCCGATGAGCGTCAACTGGATCGGGTTGTGGACCATGGTGCGCCGCGAGCTGCAGCGGCTGATGCGCGTGCCGATCCAGGCCGTGGTCGCGCCGCTGATCTCGGCATTGCTGTTCATCTTCATCTTCGGTTTCGTGGTCGGCGGCCGGATCAGGAATTTCGGCCACTTCTCCTATCTCGAATTCGTCCTGCCGGGCGTGGTGATGATGAACGTCATCAGCGCCGCCTTCCTGCAGTCCACCGCCCAGGTCTATTTCCAGCGCTTCCAGCGCAGCATCGAGGAGATCCTGGTCGCGCCGCTCTCCTATGTCGAGATGATCGCCGGCACCGTCACCATCGTGATCCTGCGCTCGGTGATCACCGCGCTCGGCATCATGCTGATCGGCACCGCCTTCGGCGCGGTGCACATGCATTCGCTGCCGGAGTTCCTGTTCTGGGTCGCCCTGGTGTCGATGATCTTCGGCTTTCTCGGCATCATCGTGGCGCTGTGGGCCAAGACCTTCGAGCAGCTCAACATGCTCATGGTGTTCTTCATCCAGCCGCTCTCCATGGTCGGCGGCGTGTTCAACACGGTGGCGATGCTGCCGCCCTGGCTGCGCTGGATGGCCTATGGCAATCCGCTGTTCTATTTCATCAACGGGTTGCGCCATGCGATGATCGGCTTCAGCGAAGGGCCGGAGATCTTCGGCGCGATCTTCACCGTCGGGCTGGCGGTCGCCCTCGGCGCCGTCGTCTGGCGCCTGTTCGCCATCGGCTGGGGGTTGCGGGAGTAGCGCGTAGGGCGTAGGGCATGTGCGCCGCGCATGGCGTCGCGGCGCCGATTATATTATACCCGTCATGCAATCCCGGAGGGCCGCCATGACGTCCCGCAACGCCACCGCAGCCGTGATCGGCGCCGGCGACTACATCGGCTCCGCCATCGCGCGCAAATTCGCGGCCGAGGGCTACACCGTCTTCGCCGGCCGGCGCAGCGCCGACAAGCTCGCCCAGCTCAAAGCCGACATCGAATCCGCCGGCGGCACATGCGAGGCCCGCGCCCTGGACGCCCGCAAGGAGGACGACGTCGCCGCCTTCCTGACCGAGGCCGACGCCCGCGCGCCGCTCGAAGTCTGCGTCTTCAATCCCGGCGCCAACGTCAACTTCCCGATCCTGGAGACCACCGAACGCGTCTTCCGCAAGGTGTGGGAGATGGCCTGTTACGGCGGCTTCCTCACCGGGCGCGAGGCGGCGCGGCGGATGCTCCCCCATGGCAAGGGCACGATCCTGTTCACCGGCGCCACCGCATCGCTTCGCGGCGGCAAGGGCTATGCCGCGTTCGCCTCGGCCAAATTCGGCCTGCGCGCCGTGGCGCAGAGCATGGCGCGCGAGCTCGGCCCCCAGAACATCCATGTCGCGCATCTCATCATCGATGCCGGCGTCGATACCGCTTTCGTCAAGGAGCGCATCCGCGCCCGCGGCGGCGACGCGGCGGTCGCCGCCCTCGAACCCGACCAGCTGATGGACCCGGAATCGATCGCGAACGCCTACTGGTACCTGCACACGCAGTCGCGCGACGCCTGGACGTTCGAGCTCGACGTGCGGCCCTATCGGGAGAGCTGGTGATGGCGCCCAAGGCGGAATTCCTGTTCGATTTCGGCAGCCCCAACGCCTATCTCGCCTATGAGGTGATCCCGCATATCGAGAAGCGCACCGGCGCGACCTTTGAAATCACGCCCGTCCTGCTGGGCGGCATCTTCAAGGCCACCGGCAACAAGTCGCCCTTCGAAGCCTTCGGCCATATCGCGAACAAGATCGCCTATGACCGGCTCGAGATGGAGCGCTTCATCCGCCGGCACGGAATCGAATTCACGATGAACCCGTTCTTCCCGGTCAACACGCTGAACCTAATGCGCATGGCGGTGGCGGCGAAGGAGGAAGATATCCTGCCGCGCTACATGGACGCCGTGTTCCATCACATGTGGATCGAACCGAAGAAGATGGACGATCCACAGGTCGCCAAAGCTGCGCTCGCGCAATCTGGCCTTGATCCGGCGCTCTACGAGCGCGGCCAGGCGCCCGCGATCAAGGCCAGGCTCGCCGCCAACACCGAGGAAGCGGTCGCCCGCGGCGCTTTCGGCATCCCGACCTTTTTCGTCGGCGGCGACATCTATTTCGGCAAGGACCGGCTGCGCGACGTCGAACAGGCCCTTGCGGTCGCCGGTTAACGCTTTGGCCCACCGAAGATTTTTTGACATTTCTCGTGGACCTGCGCGGTCGCGGCCCCTATTCTGCGGCCGCCATTCAACGTCACCACAGAAGTGCCTGATTTGCCTGCCATAAGCGGGCCTGGGCCGCATCGGGAGCAGGGCTTTCATGATTCGTTTGTCCGGTACTGCTTTGGGCGCGGCGATCGGCGCCGCGGCGATGCTGTGGGCCTCCGCCGCCTTGGCCGACGATGCGACCCTTTTGGGCGTCAACAAGGACTGGTCGGCGCTGACCAGCGGCAGCGGCTCGTCCAAGACCTGCTATGCGATGGCGAAGCCGCGGGCGAGCGAGCCGCGCAAGGCCAAGCGCGATCCGATCTATTTCATCGTCACCGACTGGCCGGGCCGCCACACCAAGGGCGAGCCCGAGGCGATCCCCGGCTACACCTACAAGGACGGCAGCACCGTCACCGCCCAGATCGGATCCGACAAGTTCGAGTTCTTCACCCAGAACGACGGAAATGACGGCGCCGCCTGGATCCGCAAGCGGGCCGACGAGGTCCGCTTCGTCGATGCCATGCGCACCGGCCAGGAGTTGATCGTCACCGGCACCTCCAAGCGCGGCACGCTCACCCGCGATACCTATTCGCTGGCCGGGTTCTCCGACGCGGTCGATTCGGCGCACAAGGCGTGCGCGATGTGATGCGCCACTTGTCATCCCCGGCAAGCGCGGCCATGTAATGGCCGGGCGAGGGAAGGGGACCCAGGTGGTTGGACCGTCCCCGGTCCCCCTCCCTGGGTTCCTTGCCCGCGCATTGCATGCGCAACGCCCGGCCGGGAATGACAAGTGAGTTTTATGACCGCTGACCAGAGCACCCTCATCGGCCTTTCGCCCGACGCGCTGCAGGCGGCGCTGATCGCGGCCGGCCTGCCGGAAAAGTCCGTGCCCATGCGCGCGCGCCAGCTGTCGAATTGGATCTACGTCCACGGCGCCCGCGATTTCGCGGCGATGACGAACCTTGCCAAGGACGTCCGCGCGACGCTGGCGGACAAATTCACGCTCGCCCGGCCGCAGGTCGTGACCGAGCAGATATCCCAGGACGGCACGCGCAAATGGCTCCTGCGCACCGGGCCCGGCATCGCATTCGAGACCGTGTTCATTCCGGAGCCGGGCCGCGGCACGCTTTGCGTCTCCTCCCAGGTCGGCTGCACGCTCAATTGCCGCTTCTGCCACACCGGCACCCAGAAGCTGGTGCGCAACCTCGATCCCGGCGAGATCGTCGGCCAGGTGATGCTCGCGCGCGACAGCCTGGGCGACTGGCCGAGCACGGGCGAGAACCGCCGCATCACCAATGTGGTGATGATGGGCATGGGCGAGCCGCTCTACAATTTCGACAATGTGAAGGCGGCTCTCGGCCTCGTCACCGACGGCGACGGCCTGGCGCTGTCCCGGCGCCGCGTGACGCTCTCGACCGCCGGCGTGGTGCCGATGATCCCGCGCGCCGGGCACGAGATCGGCTGCGCTCTCGCCATTTCGCTGCACGCGGTGCGCGACGACATCCGCGACGTGATCGTCCCGATCAACAGGAAATATCCGCTGAAGGACCTGCTCGACGCCTGCCGCGCCTATCCCGGCCTTTCCAACGCGCGGCGCATCACCTTCGAATATGTGATGCTCAAGGGCGTCAACGACAGCCTGGCCGAGGCGCGCGAGCTGGTGAAGCTGATCAAGGGCATTCCGGCCAAGATCAACCTGATCCCGTTCAATCCCTGGCCGGGCGCGCCCTATGAATGCTCCGACTGGGAGCAGATCGAGACGTTCGCCGAGATCGTCAACCGCGCCGGCTATGCCAGCCCGGTGCGCACGCCGCGCGGCCGGGACATCATGGCCGCCTGCGGCCAGCTCAAGAGCGAGAGCGTGAAGCTGAAGGCGAAAGACCGGCTGGCGGAGCTGGAGAGCGCGGCGCTGGCGCGGATGGCGGGTTAGGCCAGGCTGAACGTTCAGGCGGCCTTCAGCGTCACGTCCACGTGAATCGCGTCGAAGGGAAATTCCACGCGCCTGTCTGTCGTCTTGCGCAAAATCCCCCCCATCAGAAGCGCCTGCACGTCGCCGTGCACCGCCTTGACGTCGCGGCCTACAAGCCGCGCCGTTTCCCGGATGGACAGCGGACCCGCGCCCGTCATCGCCCGGATGATTTCCCATCGCTTCGTCGTGAGCACGCCAAACAGCAATTCCGGCGTGGCGAAGCTTATCCGGGCGCCTTGGCGGCGGCCCCGAAACGCGCTGACGGCCCTCTTTGTGGCCGCTTGCGCTCCACCGATTCCGAGGGTGACCGTTCTCATCATTTTCTCCTTGTGTTCACATCTGTCCAGAAATCGGATAGCAGCGCCTCGGGTGTCGTGAAGCGATAGGGCTCTTCGGCCTGTTCCCAGTGGCGGTGGTCGCCCTTGCCTGCCTCGTTGTCGTAACGCAGCACGCACACGCCGCGCTCGACCAAAGCAAGCCTATATTTGAACGCGTGCCGCGATCCCGGCAACATGCGGGGCAAACGCCAAATCACCAGCTCAACGAACAGGTCCGCATCGAGCACGACACGTTCGTCCATCAGCAGCTCGGCCGCCATGTTGGTGTTTTTACCAACACGGCGGCCCGTTGTCAATTACTCCAACATGGAACGGACTTGACGACACCATCGCAGGCGGCACGCGTCTCGCGTCAGGCAGCCAGCGGAAGGCTCCGCCAGCGGCGCGCCGCTTCGGCGACGCGCGCGCCCAGATGCTCCGCGGTGCGCTTGTCCGATGCGGTCGGACCGACATCGGGTCCGCCATCGGCCGGCGATTGCGCCATGGCGCCCAAAAAGCCGCCCAGCCGGTTCAGGTCCTCCGGCGATCCCTTGGAGTGGTTGTTGCCGGGCATCAGGCCGAGATTGACCCACACCATGCCGTGCTGCGCGGCGAAGATGGAAAGCTGGACCAGCGTGTTGAGCTTGTCGCCGCTGTGGCTGGCGGAGTTGGTGAAGCCGGCGGCGATCTTGTCGTTCAGCTTGCCCCACACTTTGGACGTCGCGTCCATGAAGGTTTTGAACGGCCCCGATACGCTGCCCATATAGGTCGGCGAGCCGAGCACGATGGCGTCGGCCGCTTCGAGCTTCGCCAGGATCGGCGCGAAATCCGTCCCGACGCCCTCGATGCGGATCAACTCGACACGGGTGCCGGACACCCGGCCGGCGCCGGCGGCCACGGCCTTGGCCTGTTCGGCGGTGTGGCCATAGCCGGAATGATAGACGATTGCGACAGTGCTCATGAGGACTCTCCATTTGATATAGTAACTGTTACAGTTACAAATATAGGATGCGGGCGGCGCCCGGCAAGGCCTGCGTCAAACCCGCTCGGCGGAGGCGGTCTCGACCGTCTTCAGCACGCTGGCGAGCGTTGTTTTTGCGAGGGAATTTCGCGCCGCGGCGTCGATCGAGCGGACGATGCCGCAGATCACTTGCGGCGCGGCGCGGCCGACCGGGCATTCGGTGTCGGCCGTCTCGCGAAAGCCCAAAGGGGCGCCGTCCTCGACCGCGTCGTAGATGTCGCTCAGATGGATTTTCCGGGGCTCGCGCGCCAGCCAGGCGCCGCCCTGCGCGCCGGCACGGGTTTCGAGCAGGCCGGCCGAGGCCAGCGCGCCCACCACCCGGCGCACCACCACCGGATTGGCGCCGATGCTCTGTGCCAGATAGCCGGAGGTCACCGCGCGCGCGGGCGCGCTGGCGTCCTCATGGGCGAGAAGCACCATCACATGCACGGCGGTGGCGAAGCGGAGGCTGGCCATATATCAGCAATAATCCCTGTTACAGATATTTCAAGTTTCGCCGTGCCGGACCGCGCGGCGACGGCGCGCGCCGCGATCGTTCGAGTGCCGGGTGGACGGGGACGATGGGCAGCGACGGTCGTATTTTCCGATTGGAACGTCGCTTGTCGGAATGCATCGACACGAGCGCGACGGCTTGACACCCGTCGCGGCGCCGCACACCGTGGAAGCTTCTCCCCCGACAGAGCCAGCTCACCCAACGCGGCCGTATTCGCGTGGCCGCAATGTCATCGCCGTGAGGCCACATGAACCGAGACAATTTCCATATTTTCACCGGCGGGCCCGGCGTCGGAAAGACGACGCTTCTCGAAGCGCTGCGCCGGCGCGGCTATCGCGGCGTCGATGAGGTGGCGCGGCAGGTGCTGGCCGAGCAGGCGGCCATGGGCGGCAACGCCACGCATGGCGGCGACCGCGCGCGCTATCGCGACCTGATGCTGGCCAAGGCGCTGCGGGCCTATCGCGCGGTGACGGAAACCGCCGCGCCGGTGTTCTTCGACCGCGGCATTCCCGAACTGTCCGGCTACGGCAACGCGCCGGGCGAGCCCGATCCGCCGGCGCTGACCGCGGCCATCGCCGAATGCCGCTATGCGAAGACCGTCTTCCTGTTTCCGCCGTGGCGCGAGATCTATGTCCACGACGATCTGCGCAAGCATGACTTTGCCGAGGCGGTTGCGACCTATGAGTTCATGGCGGCGATCTATCCGCGCCATGGCTACCGTATCGTCGAGGTCCCCCGCGCAAGCGTCGATGCGCGCGCCGCCTTCGTCCTGGAACGCATCGGCGAAGCTTAAGTCCCCCGTTACGCCTGCGCGGCCCACGCAAGGGCCTCTTCCAGCCGGTCGTTGCCCCAGAACAGCTCTTCGCCGACCGTGACGCTCGGCGCGCCGAAGATGCCGCGGGCGATGGCCGCGTCGCTCTGGGCCTTCAGCCGCGCCTTGTTGGCCGGCGCATGCGCCGCCGCGAGGGCCTGCGCCGGATCGGCGCCGAGGCGTGCCAGGATGTCCGCCAGCACGGCGTCGTCGGCGATGTCCTTCCGCTCGCCGAAATTGGCGACATAGACCGCGCGTATGAAATCGGGCGTCCAGCCCGCATCCTCGCCCGCCAACGCCAGCCGCGCCGCCTTCAGGCCGTTCTGCGGAAAGCGCAGCGGCGGCAGCGCGAGCGGCAAGCCCTCGCGCGCGCAGATGCGCTCCAGGTCGCGCCACATGTATTTTCCCCGCGCGGGATAGAGATTGAACGGCGAGTCGCTCCAGCCCTGCGCGGCGAAGATCGGCCCCAGCAGGAACGGCCGCCAGGCCACCGCCACGCCCGCCGCCCCGGCCAGCCGCGCGATGCGCATCGCCGCCGGGTAGGAATAGGTGCTCGCGAAATCGAACCAGAAATCCAGAACCGCAGCCATGATCGCCTCGCCGTTGACGCTCACTCTAAGCCGATCCGCGATTGCACATGGAGCAAACCCGCCATGCGCCGGCCTGCTTGACGCACCGGGCCACACCGCTAAGAAGTCCGTCCGATCCCCGCCCGGAGCCGTCCATGTCCGCAAAATCCGTCAAGAAAGTCGTGCTGGCCTATTCGGGCGGCCTCGACACCTCGGTGATCCTCAAATGGCTGCAGACCGCCTATGGCGCCGAGGTCGTGACCTTCACCGCCGATCTGGGGCAGGGCGAGGAGCTGGGCCCGGCGCGCGACAAGGCGCTGCTGCTCGGCATCAAGCCGCAGAACATCTTCATCGAGGACCTGCGGGAGGAATTCGTCCGCGACTACGTCTTCCCGATGTTCCGCGCCAATGCGCAATATGAGGGCGTCTATCTGCTCGGCACCTCCATCGCCCGGCCGCTGATCGCCAGCAAGCAGATCGAGATCGCCGAGCGCGTCGGCGCCGACGCGGTCTGTCACGGCGCCACCGGCAAGGGCAACGACCAGGTGCGCTTCGAGCTCGCCTATTACGCGCTCAAGCCCGACATCAAGGTGATCGCGCCGTGGCGCGAATGGGAGCTGACCAGCCGGACCAAATTGCTGGAATTCGCGCAGACGCACCAGATCCCGATCGCCAAGGACAAGCGCGGCGAGGCGCCGTTCAGCGTCGATGCCAATCTTCTGCACTCGTCGTCCGAAGGAAAGGTCCTGGAGGATCCGGCGGTCGAAGCCGACAGCATCGTCTATCAGCGCACGATCTCGCCGGAGGACGCGCCGGACAAGGCGACCGTGGTCGAGATCGGATTCGAGACGGGCGACGCGGTCTCGATCGACGGACGGAAGCTCTCGCCGGCGACGCTTTTGGCGAAGCTCAACGAACTGGGCAAGGCCAACGGCATCGGCCGGCTCGACCTGGTCGAGAACCGCTTCGTCGGCATGAAGTCGCGCGGCGTCTACGAGACCCCGGGCGGCACCATCCTGCTCGCCGCCCATCGCGCAATGGAATCGATCACGCTGGACCGCGGCGCCGCCCATCTGAAGGACGAGCTGATGCCGCGCTATGCGGAGATGATCTACAACGGCTTCTGGTTCTCGCCCGAGCGCGAGATGCTCCAGGCCCTGATCGACAAGAGCCAGGAATCCGTGACCGGCACCGTCCGCCTCAAGCTCTACAAGGGCAACACGATGACGATCGGCCGGTCCTCGCCCCAATCGCTCTATGCCCAGGACCTGGTGACCTTCGAGGACGACCAGGGCGCCTACGACCAGAAGGACGCCCAGGGCTTCATCAAGCTCAGCGCGCTGCGCCTGCGCACGCTGGCGATGCGGCGGCGCAAGACGGCGGGAAAATAGGCGTTGGCATTATGGTATCGTATACGTTACTGTTCTCATGATCGAAGCTCGACACTATGTCGATGGCGCCGGTAGATGTCCGTTCCAGCGCTGGCTGGAATCGCTGGATGGATTCGCCTCGGCGCGGATAACGCGATCGTTGTCACGCTTGGCCAATGGAAACATGTCGAATGTCAGAGCGGTCGGCGAAGGCGTCAGCGAACTCAAGGTCGATTTCGGCCCCGGCTATCGGGTTTATTTCGGCTGGCAAGGGGCCACGCTCGTCATTCTCCTTGGCGGCGGACAAAAAAAGGGCCAGCCGAGGGATATCGCAGAGGCAAAGGCGCGGTGGGCCGACTACAAGCGGAGGCGTTAGGAAGAACGTGCCGTTGACGATTTCGTTCAAGGAAACGGTCGTCGCGCGGATCAAGCGCGATCCTGACTACGCGAAGGCCATGCTGACCGAGGGCGTCGATGCGTTGTTTTCGGGCGAGTTGGCGGTCGGTAAAGACCTGCTCCGGGACTACGTCAACGGGACCATCGGCTTCGACAAGCTCTCCCGGAAGGTCAAGATTCCGGTGAAGAGCCTCATGCGCATGCTCGGCCCGTCCGGCAATCCGCAGATGAGCAACCTCTTCGCCATCATCGGCGCGCTACAGGCCCATGCGGGCATCGAACTCCATCTCGCGGCGGAGTGACGCCATGACCGGCCGGCCGAACGCCGATCAGATCGCCTATTGGAACGGTGCCGTGGGCGAGCGCTGGGTCGCGTTTCAGGCCGACATGGACCGCAACCTCGCCGACGCCGCCGCCGGCGTTCTGCGGCTGGCGCACGCCAAGGCCGGCGAGCGCGTGCTCGATATCGGCTGCGGCGCC
>DASWOE010000083.1:0-7688 GCA_036398875.1 Rhizomicrobium sp. | reverse complement strand
GTCGGCGAGCTCACCCGCGGCTTAGAATTCCTCCTCAGGAAATACAAGTCCGAGGACATTTTCGGCGAAGCGCGCATCGCCGCGCCCGGCAAGGTCGAGGTGAAGGCCGCCGACGGCACGCTGCGCACGCTCGATACCCGGCACATCATCGTCGCCACGGGCTCCGATGTCGCGATGCTGCCGGGCGTGACCATCGACGAGACCCGGATCGTCTCTTCCACCGGCGCGCTGTCGTTGACGGACGTGCCCAAGCGGCTGCTGGTCGTCGGCGGCGGCTATATCGGGCTGGAGCTCGGCTCGGTGTGGCGCCGCCTCGGCGCCCAGGTGACCGTGGTCGAATTCCTCGACCGCATCACGCCGGGCCTCGACGGCGAGGTCGGCAAGGCGTTCCAGCGCATCCTGCAGAAGCAGGGCATCGCCTTCCGGCTGTCCACCAAGGTCGTGGGGGTGGAGAACACCAAATCCGGCACGCTGTCGGTGACCGTCGAGCCCGCCGCCGGCGGCGAAAAACAGACCATCGAAACCGACATCATGCTGGTGTCCATCGGGCGGCGGCCCTTCCTCGACCGCCTCGGCCTCGAACAGGCCGGCGTGAAGCTCGACAGCCGCGGCCGGGTGACCACCGACGCGCATTACGCGACCAATATTGCCGGCATCTGGGCGATCGGCGACTGCCGCGAAGGCCCGATGCTGGCCCACAAGGCCGAAGACGAAGCGGTCGCCTGCGCCGAGAATATCGCCGGCCGCAAGGGCCATGTGAATTACGACGCGATCCCCGCCGTGGTCTACACCGCGCCGGAAGTCGCCAGCGTCGGCAAGACCGAGGAGGAATTGAAGGCCGCCGGCATCGCCTACAAGGTCGGCAAATTCCCCTTCACCGCCAATGCCCGCGCCAAGACCATCGCCGCGACCGACGGCTTCGCCAAGATCATCGCCGACGCCAGGACCGACCGCGTGCTCGGCGTGCACATCCTGGGCGCCGAGGCCGGCAACATGATCGAAGAGGCGGCGCTGGCGATCGAGTTCAACGCGTCGTCGGAAGATATCGCGCGCACCAGCCATGCCCATCCCACGCTGACCGAAGCCGTGCGCCAGGCGGCGATGGCGGTGGAAGGCTGGACCATGCAGATGTGAGCCGCCATGGCGCGTCCGGCCTGCTCGACTCTTTCGCTGACCATCGGCACCGCGCGCGGCACGGCGGCGATCGACGAGGCCGCGGCGCTCTACGTCCGCAGCGGCCGCGTCGCCTTCGCCTGGCGCGCGCCGGATTACTTCCAGGCCGAAGACTTCAAGACGTTCGCGCTGGACGAGGAGGTCTGGCTGGCGCGCCTGGGCGAGGCGCCGGTCGGCGTCCTGTCGCTGTTCCGGCCGGAGAACTTCGTCCACTGCCTCTATGTCGATCCCGATGCCCAGCGGCTCGGCGTCGGCCGCGCCCTGGTGGCGCATGTCCGCCGCGAGGTCGGCGCGCCGCTGACCTTGAAGCTCGACGTGCCCAACCGCCGCGCCGTCGCCTTCTACGAGGCGACCGGCTGGGAGCGCATGACCGGGCTCGACGATCAGGGCATCGACGAGACGGGCGTCAAATGGGCGCGCTATCGTCTGGCGTGACCGCCTTGCTCGTCACATGCTCGGGCCGCACGCCCATCGCGATGAAGCGCGCCGGCCATTGGCGCAGCCATGGCCAGCGGTCCAGGATATAGAGCGGCCAGGGCGGCCTGGGCGTCACCTGGCTGCGGATCGTCGGCGCCAGGATGGCCTTCTGCACGATCACCTGGAAGCGCTGCACCACGCGGGTGGGAAAGGCGCGGCGCTTCTGCACGCGCATGAGCCGCGCGAGCGAGGGCCGGCGCTGCGCCAGAACGGGGCTGAGGATATTGGCCGCCGCCACCGCATCCTGGATCGCCAGATTGATGCCGACGCCGCCGACCGGACTCATCGCATGCGCCGCGTCGCCGATGCACAGAAGCCCCGGCCGCGCCCAGCGCGTCAGCCGATCGACCGTCACGGTCAAAAGCTTCACCTCGTCGAAGCTCTTGAGCGCTTCGACGCGGTCGCGCGCGAAGCCGGCGGCGGTGCGCAGCCGCGCCAGGAAACCGGAGAAGCCTTCCTTCTTCAGCGCCTCGAACCCGCCCTTGGGGATCAGCAGCGCGCATTGCCAGTAATCGCCGCGATGGAGCATGACGAACAGATTGCCGCCGATGAAGCGGCCGACCGGCTCGCGCGGATCGGACGGTTCGCTCGGCAGGCGCAGCCACAGCACGTCGAACGGCGCGCCCAGGTCGCGCACTTTGAGGCCGGCCTTCTTGCGCACGGTGGAGTGGCGGCCGTCGGCGCCGATCACGAGCCGCGCGAACATGTCGCCCGTGCCTTCGGGCGTCTTCACCCGCACGCCGACGATGCGGCCGCGCTTCGCCAGCAGTTCGGTGACGTCGGCCTCCATGGCGAGATGGAATGTCGGATGGCGCCGCGCCGCTTCGGCCAGGAAGTCGAGGAAGTGCCATTGCGGCATCAGCGCGACGAATTTCGCCGGGCCCGGCAGGCGCGACATGTCGGCGACCTTGAAGCGCTCCTTGCCGATCTCGGCGGCGATCTCGCGCACCTCGTCATGCGGCCGGGCCAGGAACGACTCCAGCAGGCCCAGCTCGTCGAGGATCTGCAGCGTCGAGGGATGCACGGTGTCGCCGCGGAAATCGCGCAGGAAATCCTTGTGCTTCTCCAGCACCCAGACGTCCACGCCGGCCCGCGCCAGAAGCAGGCCGCACATCATCCCGGCCGGTCCGCCGCCGGCGATGATGCAATGGGTCGAAAGCGATTCCACGCCTGCACGCTAGGCGTGCGGCGGCCGGGTCTCAAGTCCGCCGCATCGCCAAGGCGCAATGGCTGGGCTAGACTCGCGCGAATCCTGCCGGGACACTGCGTCGAATGCGCGTCAACCGCTTGCGCGAGGCCTGGGCCCAGGGCCGCGCCGTCACCAATTTCTGGCTCATGCTGCCCGGCGTCCTGGCGACGGAAATCGCCGCCCATCAGGGCTGGGACAGCCTCACCGTCGATATGCAGCACGGCCAAGCGGACATTCCCGCCGTCTATGCCATGCTGGCCGCGATCTCGACCACCGATGCCGTGCCCCTGGTGCGCGTGCCGTGGAACAATCCCGGCGACATCAACCGGGTGCTCGATGCCGGCGCCTATGGCGTGATCTGTCCCAATGTCGATACCGCGGACGAGTGCGAGCGGTTCGTCGCCGCCTGCCGCTATGCCCCGGCCGGCACGCGCAGCGTCGGGCCCAAGCGCGCCGTGCTCTATGGCGGCGAGGATTATCTCGCCAGGGCGAACCAGACGATCCTGACCATGGCGCAGGTCGAATCGGCGACGGCGCTCGCCAATGTGCGCGCCATCGCGGCGGTGAAGGAGCTCGACGTGGTCTTCATCGGGCCGACCGATCTGGGCTTGTCGCTGGGTCGCGCCGCGAAGGCCGATCAGACCGACCCGGTGGTGGTCGAGGCGATCGATACCATCCTCGCCGCGGCGAAACAGGCGGGCAAGCGCGCCGCGATCTATTGCCGTTCGGTCGATTACGCCAAGGCGATGATCGCCAAGGGCTTCGATCTGGTCGTGGTCACGTCGGACGAAGCATTGCTCTCCGCCGGCGCCGCGGCGGCGGCGCAGTTCCGCTAAAACGCTCCCGTCATGCCATTCGCGGGCCATGGCACGCTTGTTCGTAGGCCGCAAACGTCGGCGCGTTCGCCCTAAAGCCGCTCGACGCTATAGCCCGCGCGCAGCAGAAGCGCCGGCACGCCGCGTCCGGTGATGAGATGGCCCGTGCCCACCGTCACCAGGAACGTTCCGCTTTCATGATCCAGCACGCCTTCGATCGTGCGGGTCCAGGCCTTGTTGCGGTCGTCGAACAGCGCCTTGCGCAGGCCCGGCTGCTTGTCGATCTCTTTCAGCAGAAGCTCCGCCATGCGGTCTTCGTCGCCGGCCGCCCAGGCATCCACCAGGGGGGCGAGATCGGCATCTTCCTTGCGAAAGTCCTTCAGGAACGATTCGAAGGAATCGAGTTCGAGCTTGGGATCGTCGGCGCCGAGGAGCGCCAATTGCTGCTCCACCGTCTCGAAATAGCGGACCGGCTTTCCGCTCGCCTGCGCCTCGCCCATGATCGCCACATCGACGCCGGCCGCCGGCGTATCGCCGGTCTGGGTCAGCTTCGCCGCCGTCATCGCGATCGTCGCAAGCCAGGGCCGGCGCGAGTCGATGTTCGCCTCCGGCAGCCCGATCAAGGCCAGGTCGTCGTCGAGATTCTTCTGCGCCGGCGCCGGCAGCAGGGCGCGCAGGGACTGGCCCTGCGGCAGCGAGCCCCTGTCGGCGACATAGCTCGCGATGGCGTCGCTATCGAGCGAGGTCTCGAAGAAGAAGCCGTCGGCATCGTGCACCGCCCGGTCGATTCGCGCGTCGCGCCATGCGAATGTCGGCGACAGGATGTGCACCGAACCGAACAGATAGACCGTGCTGTGCCGGCCCTCGACGCGCCACAGCGCGGGATGCGGCGCGTCGGCCGCGGCGGCGGCGCAGGCGAGCGCCAGAAGCAGGCACAGGAGCGTGGCCGACCGTGTCATGTCGCGTTTGAATCCCACCCTTGGCCGCGGTTCCGATGCGAAACTCTACGCGGAAATTCCGTCCTGTTGCATCCGCGCCCCTTACCAAGGCGGCCGGTTTGCCCTATATGTCGCTGCGCAACAACTTTGAAAGGAGGTGATCCAGTGTCTCATTGTCATGACCTGCGGACGTCGAAGGCCGCGAGCTGGATCCTCGCCTCTGGTGAGGTCCGCGCCGCGTAAGCGACGCCTGCGCGTGCCCTGGCGGACCGCAGTTAAGACAATGGAAGGGCTGTCCCTCGCGGGGCAGCCCTTCTTTGTTTTGCGCAACCGCCCGACGCGCGGGGTCGTGATCGGCGCTCCCCGCGGCTCCGTGCTAGGACGGCGGCCCGTGGCGCGCGCCGCGCCGAGGATTTGGGGGAATCCGCCATGCCGCCTCGCTCGCTTCTGCTCGCGCTGCCGTTCCTGGCGGCCGCGGCGCTGGCCGCCATGCCGGCCGAACCGGAGCATGGCGTGCAACGCGCCAACATGGATGTGTCGGTGCGGCCGGGCGACGACTTCAATCTCTATGCCAACGGCGCCTGGATCAAATCGGCGGTCATCCCGCCCGACCAGTCGAGCTGGGGCTCGTTCTCGACATTGCGCGACAAGGCCGCCAGGCGCACCGCCGACCTGATCGAGGACATGGCCAAGACCAAGGCGCCGCCGGGATCGAACGAGCAGAAGATCGGCGACTTCTATGCAAGCTATCTCGATCAGGCCGGCATCGACGCCCAGGGGCTCGCGCCGCTCCGGGGCGCGCTCGACGCCATCGCCGCCATCGCCGACAAACAAGCGCTCGCCCGCGCGCTGGGCGCCAGCGTGCGCGCCGACGTCGATGCGCTCAACAACACCAATTTCTACACCGAGAATATTTTCGGCCTCTGGGTCGCGCCGGACTTCAACGATCCGGATCGCTATGCCGCCTATCTGCTGCAAGGCGGGCTGGGCCTGCCCGACCGCAGCTATTACGTCGATGCCGGGGCCGATGCGCAGGCCATGCTCGCCGCCTATGAGGCCCATGTCGCCAAGGTCCTGGCGCTTGCCGGCTTTGCCGATGCCGATGCGCGCGCCCAGGGAGTCGTGGCGCTGGAAACGCGCCTGGCGCAGGTGCAGGGCACGCGCGCCGACAGCGAGGATGTGCTCAAGGCCAACAATCATTGGGCGCGGGCCGATTTCTATGCGCGCGCGCCGGGGATGGACTGGGACGCGTTCTTCGCCGGCGCCGCGCTGGGCGGCCTGACCTCGGTTTTCGTCTGGCAGCCGGCGGTGATCCCCGGCGACGCCGCCGCCGTCGCCGACACGCCGCTTGCGGTGTGGAAGGACTATCTCGCCTTCCATCTGCTCAATCATTCTTCGTCGGTCCTGCCCAAGGCTTTCGCCGACGCGCAATTCGCCTTTTACGGCACGGTCCTGTCGGGCACGCCGCAGCAGCAACCGCGCTGGAAGCGCGCGGTGGCGGCGACCAATGCCGCGCTGGGCTGGGCGGTCGGCAAGCTCTATGCCGCGCGCTACTTCCCGCCCGCCCACAAGGCGAAGGCGCAGGCCATGGTGAGCGCCATCAAGGCGGCGTTCGGCCGCCGCATCGATGCGCTCGATTGGATGAGCGGCGCGACCAAGGCCCGCGCCAAGGCGAAGCTGACGACGCTCTATGTCGGCATCGGCTATCCCGACAAGTGGATCGACTATCGCGGCTTCGCCGTCATGCGCGGCGACGCGGCCGGCAATCTCGCGCGGTCCGAGGCTTTCGAATATCGCCGCAACCTCGCTTTGCTCGGCACGGCGGTCGATCGCGGCACCTGGTGCATGACGCCGCAGACGGTGAATGCGGTGAACCTGCCGCTGCAGAACGCGCTCAATTTCCCCGCCGCGATCCTCGATCCGCCCTTCTTCGATGCGCAGGCGGATTCGGCCTTCAACTACGGCGCCATCGGTGCCGTGATCGGCCACGAGATCAGCCACAGCTTCGACGACCAGGGCAGCCAGTTCGACGAGAAGGGCCGTCTGGTCAATTGGTGGACGCCGGCCGACTTCGCGCATTTCCGCGAGTCCGCCCGCCGCCTGGCCGAGCAATATTCGGCCTATGCGCCGTTTGCCGACGTGCATGTCAACGGCACGCTCACCTTGGGCGAGAACATTGCCGACGTGGCGGGCATCTCCGCCGCCTTCGACGGCTGGCGCGCGTCGCTGGGGGCCAAGCCCGCGCCGGTGGTCGGCGGGCTGACGGGCGAGCAGCGCTTCTTCATCGCCTATGGCCAGACGCGGCAGAACGCGACGCGCGAGGCGTCGCTGCGCCAGCAGATCCTGACCGACGGCCATTCGCCGGCGATGTACCGCGCCCAGGCGGTGCGCAATGTCGATGCCTGGTACGACGCCTTCGGCGTCACGCCGGACGAGAAGCTCTATCTCGACCCCGCCCATCGCGTGCGGGTGTGGTGAGGCGGCGCCTGTCGCGCGGACCCGAGCCGGGAATTCGCGGCTGAGCGGTGGGTTGGTGGTCGGCACCGCGCGTGGTTGCCGGCAAAAATGGTGCGGGCGGTGAGACTTGAACTCACACGGGCCGGTTAAGCCCTACGGATTTTAAGTCCTTTTTCGGAATTGCTAACTCATTGTTTGTTATAACGTATCTTTCATTTCAGTGGTCTAGTGGACTAACGAGTGGACTAATTTGTGGTCTTTGGTCGCGAAATGCTGCTACCTCGGGCTCAGGCCCCTAAACCACCAAACACCCGGTCCAGCAAGATGATTCTTGCGCACCAAATCAAATCCTCGGAATGCATAGGCCGCTCCGCCGGTTCTTGGTCGAAGGCGGGCATTGCGAGCCGCATGAAGCCGGTAGGCCGCATTCCGTCAACGTAGGTCGGCGTCGCTCATTCACTTTTGTGCAACGACCGACAGGTCTTTCTGATCGACAATTCGACCGCACCGATTGCAGACGTAGAGACCGTCCCAGCCGCTTCTAACGGCGGGTTCAATCTCAAGGCCGTCCGCGTTGCAGGCGGCGAAGCCATCGCCGTCGGGTGTATTCCCGCACAGGCAAACCCAAGCGGTTTCGTC
>DASWOE010000082.1:0-3099 GCA_036398875.1 Rhizomicrobium sp. | reverse complement strand
GCCCGCCGCCGCGACGAACAGAACCGCGCCGCCGCCGGCGGCCGCAAAGCTCAGCGGCTAAGCGCGCCAGGTCCAGCGGCGCCAGCGGATCGGCTGCTCGATATATCGCCACGACAGGACCGCGACCGGAACGACCGCCACAAGGACCGCCGACGCCTCGAGCGGCGACAAGCTGCGCCCGACAAAAAGGCGCGAGAACGCCAGAGCCGGCCAGTGCCAGAGGTAGAGCGAATAGGATATCCGGCCCACGAACACCGGCACGCGCGTCGCCAGCGCGGCCCCGACCAGGGTCGGGCCGCCATCGGATGCATGCAGGATCGCCGCGGCGCCGAGCGCGGCGGCAAGCGCGTTCCACGGATGATAGAGCAGCGTGGCATCGCTGAAGACGGCCGCGGCCGCGATCAAAACCGCTCCGGCCGCGGCGACGCCGTTGCGGGCGATGACGTTGCTTGGCGGCGCCGCGCCGCCGGCGGCCAGCAGCGCGCCCAACAGGATCTGCCAGGCCCGGGCGGGAAGCAGATAGAACGCGGCGTTGGGGTCCGTCCCCGCGGCGGCGAGGGCCATGGCCAGCGACAGCGCCGCCAGCGCCAGGATCGCCCAAGGCAGGAGGCGGCGCAGCCGCGCGAGCGCGACGAGCAGCACCGGCCAGAGCAGATAGAACTGCTCCTCCACCGAGAGCGACCAGACATGCAGCAGCGGATTCTCGCCGGCCAGCGGCGCGAAATAGGCGGCGCCGCGCAGCCAGTCGAAAATATTGGCGCAGGACAGCACGGCGCCGAGCAGGCTTGTGCCGTAATGGGAGAGTTCGTCGGGCAACAGAATGAAGGGCGCCACGAGGGTCGCGACGAGGAGCATCGCGCCCAGGGCCGGCAGGATGCGGCGGATGCGGCGGTCGTAGAAAGCGGCGAACGAAAACCTGCCGGCATCGTATTCGCGCAGGATCAGGCCGGTGATCAGATAGCCGGAGAGGACGAAGAAGACATCGACGCCGACATAGCCGCCGAAAAAGGGCCAGATGCCCGCATGATAGAAAAGGACCGGCAGGACCGCGACGCCGCGCAGGCCGTCGAGGTCGTTCCGGTGTTTCGGCTCGGGCTGAATGTCCGCCGACACGCCGCGATCCTCTTCGGTCTTGAGGCGCGCGGCGAAGGGCTGTTAAGCCTTGGAGGCTTCCGCCGTCTCGGCGGCGTCCTGGCGCTCGGCGATGCGGGCCGACTTGCCGCGGCGGCCGCGCAGGTAATAGAGCTTGGCGCGGCGCACCCGGCCCTTGCGCACCACCGTCACGCTATCGACCAGCGGCGAGTAGATCGGGAAGACGCGCTCCACGCCCTCGCCATAGGAGATCTTGCGCACGGTGAAGGCCTCGTTGAGACCGGCGCCCTGGCGTGCGATGCACACGCCTTCGAAGGCCTGCAGGCGCTCGCGGCGCTTTTCCGCCTTGGCCTTCTCGTCATAGGAGACTTCGACGACCTTGACGTTGACCTTCAGCGTGTCGCCGGCCCGGAAATCGGGGAGCGGCTTGGCCCGGACGGCCTTCATCTGCTCGGCTTCGAGCGTCTGCAACAGGTTCATGTCGGCGATCTCCGGGCGGCACGTCGTGTGAAGGCGGGCCGTATAGCCTATGACGTTTTCTTTTCATAGAGGGCCCACAGATCGGGCCGCCGGGCCCGGGTCAAGCCTTCCGCCTGCGCCCGGCGCCATTTGGCGATTTCCTTGTGATTTCCGTTGTTTAATATCTCCGGAATCGACCGCCCCTCGACCGCCTGGGGCCGGGTGAATTGGGGGTATTCGAGCAGGCCGGCGGCGAAGCTCTCCTCGGCGGGCGATTGGGCATCGCCGAGGATGCCGGGGATCAGGCGCACCGACGCCTCGATCAATGCCATGGCGGCGATCTCCCCGCCCGCCAGCACGAAGTCGCCGAGGCTGACCTCCTCGATGTCGCGCGCGTCGAGGACGCGCTGGTCGATCCCCTCGAACCGGCCGCAGAGCAGGATCGCGCCGGGGCCGCCGACCAGTTCGGCCACCCGCTTCTGGGTCAGCGGCAGGCCGCGCGGCGAGAGGCAGATCAGCGGCCGTCCGGCGCGCTCGACCGCATCGATGGCTGCCAGCGCCACATCGGCGCGCATCACCATGCCCGGGCCGCCGCCGGCCGGCGTGTCATCGACGGTGCGGTGCTTGCCGATGCCGTGATCGCGGATGTCGCGAACGTCGAGCGACCAGAGATTTTTCTGGAGCCCCTTGCCCAGGAGCGAAATGCCGAGCGGCCCGGGAAACATCTCCGGGAACAGCGTCAGGACCGTGGCGGACCAGGTCATTCCACGCCGTGCTCGCGTTCGGCCTCGTCGTCGCGCGGCACGGCGACGACGATGCGGCCCTTGTCGATCTCGATCTGCGGCACGGTTTCCCGGGTGAAGGCGAGCAGCAGCGTGTCGCCGCCCGGCTGCGCGATCTCGATCACGTCGCCGGCGCCGTAATTGTGGATCGCCTTCACCGTGCCGAGCACGCGATCCTCCACGTCTTCGGCGCGCAGGCCGATGAGGTCGGCATGGTAGAACTCGTCGTCGCCGGTCGGCGGCAGCGCCTCGCGCGCGACGTAGAGTTCGGTGCCTTTCAGGCTTTCGGCGGCGCTGCGGTCGGCGATTTCGCGCAGCGCCAGGATCGCCTCGTCCGGCCGGGTCGCCCGCGCCGCCGTCACGGTGAAGCTTCGGCCGTCCGCCGTGTGCAGGCCGCGATAGCGCGCCACGCTTTCCGGATGCTCGGTGAAGGTCTTCACCTTCACCTCGCCCTTCAACCCCTGCGCGCCGATGACGGCGGCAAGAAGGATGTCCTTCGGTCCACTCATCGCTACGGACCTTCCTAGCGCAAATTGTCATCCCCGGCCGAGCGATCCGGCAGGATCGCGAGGGGAAGGGGACCCAGCTGCGCGGGCATCGCGGCGCGCGAACAGCTGGGTCCCCTTCCCTCGCAGCGGCTTCGCCGCTGCTCGCCGGGGATGACAGGCACGGATCAGGCCTCGGCCGACGCGGCTTCGGCGGCCTTGGCGTTCGCCGCGGCGCGTTCCTGCGCCTTCTTCTTGGGCTTGGCCGTCTGCGGGTTGTT
>DASWOE010000081.1:0-3329 GCA_036398875.1 Rhizomicrobium sp. | reverse complement strand
GATATCGGCGGCGAGCGCCGAGCCGGCGAGGTCGGCCCTGGGCTTGAGCATGGTGCAGGCCTCGCGGATCGCGGCGGCGAGGTCCAGATCGGTCTCGTGCAAGGTCCAGCTTCCGGCTTCGATCTTGGCAAGGTCGAGGATGTCGTTGATCAGCGTCAGCAGATGGCGGCCGGAATCGTGAATCAGGCCGGCATATTCGTAATGCTTCGGCGCATCGGGGGCGAAGACGCGCGAGGTGATCATCTCGGAAAAGCCCAGGATCGCGTTCAGCGGCGTGCGCAGCTCGTGGCTCATATTGGCGAGGAACTGCGATTTGGCCCGGCTCGCGGCTTCGGCGTTCTCGCGGGCGCGGTCGGACTCCGCCTTGGAGCGGGCGAGCGCATCGACCAGGTCGCTCTTCTCATAGCGCAGCAGCAGCATGTCGCGCGCGGTGAGATAGATCTGGCGCGACATGAAAAGCATATAGCCGAGATAGATCACGGCCAGCACGGCCAGGCCGTCATAGACCGGCCCGCCATTCTGGAGCGGCGTCGCGATCAGCGCGCCGCCATAGCTGACATAGGAAATCAGGGTCAAAGGCCGGCTGGCGCCCACCAGGGCACCGTTGCCGGCGACGGTGCAGGCCAGCAGCATGATGACGATCAGGCAGGCCAGATCGTTGTGCGGCACCCACAGCAGCAGTCCCATGGACGACCAGGCGAGCGCGAAGGCGAAATAGGCGGCCATGGCGGCGAACAGGGGGCCATGTGTCTCCCGTCGTGGAGCCGCCGCAAAGCTTCCGTTGCGGATGGAGATGAGCCCGATCGGCACGCAGCCGACCGTAACCAGGACGAACCACAACACCAGTCGCGGTGTCGCGATCCAGGCATGGAACATGACGCAGATCACCGCTGCCAGTGCCGGCATGAGCAGCGCGTTGGGCCGCAAATTGCGCAAGGCAAGGCCGAGCTGGTCGCGCACGATCTGCCGCTCGCGCGCGCGCGATTCGGTTGCGGAACTGGGCAGGCTGGCGAACATGACTTCCCCGATGCGCCGTCGGCGCCCGTTCAGCATGACGCAGCGCGGGTTAAATTGGATTAAAGGTATTTTGCGATTTGCGCACCGGCGGTTTACCCTGCCTGCGGACAGATCTCGGAGGACGGCATGGGAGTCGGCATCGTAGCCACGGTCAAAATCAAAGAGGGTACCAACGAAGCATTCGAAGCAGCGGCGCGGGAGCTGATGGCTGCGGTGCGCGCCAACGAGCCGGGAAACACGTTCTATCAGTTCTGCCGTTCGAAGGCCGATCCCACGATCTATGTCGCGATGGAGATCTATGCCGACCAGGCGGCGGTCGATGCGCACCTTGCGTCGGACCACTTCCGCACCATGGGCGCGAAGATGGGCCCCTCGATGACGGGGCGCCCCGAAATCCAGTTCTTCGAGCCGATCTAAAGCCGGACGAACGGCATCAGCATCGCGGTCTTGCCGGCATAGGCGTCATACGCGTCCGTGCCCAGTTCCGTGCGCAGAAAACGCTCTTCGAGCCGGCCTTTCAGCCAATAGCCGATGACGATGAGCGCCGCTCCGCCGACCGCGACCGCGGTGCCGCGCATCGCCATCGTCGCCAGCGATGCGAGGATCACGCCGGTGTAGATCGGATGGCGCACGATCCGGTAGGGACCGGTGTCGATGACGCGGTGGCCCTCCTTGCGGGTGATCGCGCCGGACCACAGCCGGCCCAGATGAACCCGCGCCCACCAGCAGAACAGGAAGCCCAATGCCGCGACGCCGACCAGCGCCCATTTGGCGTCGTCGTTCAGAATCCACAGCGGGTCCGTCCAGCCAGGGCCTTGGTATTTTCCCAGCGGCGCGCGGCGCACGACATAGGCCAGCAGGAACAGGAAGCCGAACAGCTCGACGGTGCGATAGAGGATTTGGCTGCCGCCCGCCGGCCGCTTGACGGTGCGGTCGGCCCAGGACGCCGCCGCGAGCCAACTCGCCAGCCAGACCACCCAAGGAATATAGATCGCCTCGTCCGGCCGCATGGCGCCATCCCCGAACCCGCGCCTCGCAGATAGGCGCGAACGCCTAGAAAGCAATGGACTTGGCGTGGCGGACGAGCGGGATCTTCCGGATTTCCGCCAGCACCTTGTCGCTGACCGGTCCATCCACCTCGACCAGACAGATCGACTCGCCGCCCGGCGAGCCGCGGCCGAGGTTGAAGTTGGCGATATTGACCTTGGCATTGCCGAGCAGCGTGCCGAGATTGCCGATGAAGCCCGGCTTATCCTCGTTCACGACATAGAGCATGTTGGGGGCGAACTCGGCGTCGAGGTTGATGTCCTTGATCTGGATGAAGCGCGGCCGTCCGTCGGAGAATACCGTGCCGGCCACGCGCCGCTTGGTGCCGCCCAGATCGACCGCGACGCGGATATAGCCCTCATAGATGCCTTGGCGGGGGCGGCGCGACTCGGTGATCTTGATGCCGCGCTCCTTGGCCACGATGGGCGCGTTGACCATGTTCACGCCCGACAGGGTCGGCTTGAGCATGCCGGCGATCACCGCCTGGGTCAGCGCGCGCTGGTTCAGCTCGGCGGCGATGCCTTCGTACAGGATCTCGACGCCCAGAATGCTCGTTTCCGTGACTTGGCCGCAGAACGAGCCGAGCTTCTCGGAAAGCGCGATCCAGGGGCGCACCTTCTGCGCCTCGGCCGCGGTGATCGACGGCATGTTGAGCGCGTTGGTGATCGCGCCGGTCAGCAGATAGTCGGCGATCTGCTCGGCGACCTGCAGCGCCACGTTTTCCTGCGCCTCGCTGGTGGAGGCGCCCAGATGCGGCGTGGCGATCACCTTCTCGTTGCCGAACAGGATGTTCGACTTGGCGGGTTCTTCCTCGAACACGTCCAGCGCCGCGCCGGCGACATGGCCGGAATCGAGCGCCGCTTTCAGCGCCGCCTCGTCGATCAGTCCGCCGCGGGCGCAATTGACGATGCGCACGCCCTTTTTCGTCTTGTTGATCGCATCGGCCGACAGGATGTTCCTGGTTTCCGCCGTCAGCGGCACATGCAGGGTGATGAAATCGGCGCGCGCCAGCAGTTCGGAAAGCTCGACCTTCTCCACGTTCAGATCCTGCGCCCGCTCGGCCGACAGATAGGGATCGTAGGCCACGACGCGCATCTTCAATCCGCGCGCCCGGTCGGCGACGATGGAGCCGATATTGCCCGCGCCGATCAGGCCCAGCACCTTGCCGGTGATCTCCACGCCCATGAAGCGGTTCTTCTCCCACTTGCCCGCCTGGGTCAGCGCGCGCTGGTTCAGCTCGGCGGCGATGCCTTCGTACAGGATCT
>DASWOE010000080.1:0-11375 GCA_036398875.1 Rhizomicrobium sp. | reverse complement strand
TACCGGCTTCACGACATCAGTCTCGGCGGGCTGGCGGCGCTGTCCAAGCACAGCCATGACGAGGTGCCGCAGGTCGGCGAAACCGTCACGCTCAGCATCCAGCAGTCGGGCCTGCCGATCTTCGAGAGCCGCGCGCGCGTGTGCCGCGCCGAGAACACCGTGTTCGGATCCAAGATCGCGTTCCAGTTCGTCGATCACGCGGTCGCGTTCGACAAGCTGCTGACCCGCAACACCCAGGCCCAGATCGCGGCGCGCTCGCCCGCCTTTGCCGCGGAAGGCGCGCAACTCGTGCCGCTGGAATATCGTGCCTTCTGCGCCGACGTGCTCAAGCTCCTGCGCTCCTACCGCCAGGTGCTCGATGCCAACCAGGCGGTGGCGACCGAGTTCGGGCAGGGGCTCGACCAGATGGAGGCGTTCGAGACCTGCGAGCCGCGTCTCATCCAGCAATGGCGCTCGCTGTGGCGCACCGGCAACGATCTCACCCTCGCGATGATCGACGATCGCGACCGCCGCGAGGCCGCCAAGGAATATACCGAACTGGTGCTGACGCCCGAGCTGCGCAAGGGCGCGATCTGGGACCGTTCCTATGCCAAGCCGCTGGGCTATCCCGGCGATTTCGAGGTCATGAACCAGGTCTATGACTGGCAGCGCCTCGGCGCCGACGCCTATGCGATGCTGATGCACCGTGTCGGGCTGGAAGTCGCCGAATGCATCGCGACCCGCATGGAGGTGGTGCGCTCTCACATCGCCGACGTCGTGCGCGAGCGCGGCCACGACCGGCCGGCGCGCATCACCAGCCTGGGCAGCGGGCCGGCGCGCGAGATCGAGGGCTATCTCGCCAGTCATGCGGCCGGCGGCAACCGCGTCGCGTTCTCTCTGATCGACCAGGAGCAGGCGGCGCTGCTTTATGCCCATGAGGCGACCTATCCCTATGTCATGGCCGGCGAGGGCCGCATTTCCGTCGAAGGGCTGAACATCTCCTTCACCGACATCCTGCGCGGCACCGAAGGCCTTGCGGGCCTGCCGCCGCAGGATCTGGTCTATTCGGTGGGCCTGCTCGACTATCTCACCGATCATCGCGCCAAGGCGCTGGTGAAGCGGCTCTACGACCTGTTGATGCCGGGCGGCCTGCTGATCATCGGCAACATGAACGAGTGCCCGCTCTCGAATTACTGGCCGATGGAATACCTCGCCGACTGGACGCTGCAATATCGCGACGACGCCTGCATGATGGCGTGGACCGACGGGCTGAACGCCGCGCGGGCATGGACCGAGATCGAGCGGACAGGCCGGGTGCGCATGCTGTTCGTGCGCAAGGGCTGAGGTCAGCCGGCCTTCAGGAGCTGCTTGACCGGCGCGGTGCGCAGGCGCGACGCCGGGAGCCGCACGGTCACGGTGGTGCCCTGCGCCACCTGGCTCTCGATCATCAGTTCGCCGCCATGCAGCTCGGTGAGCTTGGCGGTCAGCGGCAGCCCGAGCCCGGTGCCGCCATGGCTGCGCGACAGCACGTTCTCCACCTGCTCGAACGGGCGGATGATGCGCGCGATGTCGCCCGGCGCGATCCCGATGCCGGTGTCGGCGACGCGGATGGCAATGCCGTCCTGCGGGTCGGCCGCGACGCCGAGCGTGACGCGGCCGCCCTGATGCGTGAACTTGATCGCGTTGGTGAGAAGATTGAGGGCGATCTGGCGGATGATCCGCTCATCGACGCAGGCATAGATCGAGCGGCCGGCATCGGTGAAGTCGAGATCGATGCCGCCGGTGGCGGCGCGGCCGCGGCACATCCGGACCGCATCGTCCAGGCAGCGCACGATGTCGATATCGTCCTCCTGAAGCGTGAGCTTGCCGGCCTCCGCCTTGGCGAGATCGAGAATGTCGTTGATGATCGCGAGAAGGTGGTTGCCGCTGTCGTTTATGTCGCTGACATATTCGAGATAGCGGTCGTTGCCGATCTCGCCGAACAGCTGCTTCTTCAGGATATCGGAGAAGCCGATGATCGCGTTCAGCGGCGTGCGCAGCTCATGGCTCATATTCGCCAGGAATTCGCTCTTGGCGCGGTTGGCCTTGTCGGCCTCGAGCAGGAGAACCTGGGCCGCGGCGTTCTTGGCCTCGATCACCTTCTGCGCGCGGTAGCTGCGGCGGATATACATTTCCTGGATATAGCCCGAGAACAGGCCGACCGCGGTCGCCATCACCAGGAAGAAGTCGTTGTTGATGAACGCCTTGAAGGGGATCGGGTTGATCCCCATCGACACCACCTGATACATCGCGACCAGCGACAGCGAAATGACCACCGAATTGGTGAAGCGCAGGCGCACCAGCGAGCTGCCGTAGATCACCACCATGATGAGACCGGCATAATAGAGGCTGTTGAACGGCGCCGGCATGATCGCGGTCATCACCACCACGCCGATGCCGGGCGCCGCCGTGGCGATCGAGATCGCGGTCTGCGAGAACTTCTCGAAGGACGGAACATAGGTGAGCAGCGCCGTGGCGACGAAGATCGGGCAGACGATGGCGTAGCGGATGAACCACAGCGTGCCGACCACCGACCCACCCACCTCCGCATCGAGGATGCCGAAGCTGAGATAGAGGACCGCGGCGGCGATCAGATAGGTGCGGATGATGGGACGCGCCTCGTTGAGGCTGTCGCGCCGATAGCGCGCCTCGACCGCAGGATCGCAGAAGCGCAAGCGCAACTGGTCCATATCGTAACCACCATCGGTTGGTGGCGAAGCGTTTTGGCTCGGCGCCTGCATCCGGATAACCAGCGGACCCGAAAGTGAATTCCGCCATATCATCGCCAAGGCGAGTAAAGATTTGCATAGCACCGAGAGTTAATGGATTTTTCTGCTGTTCATTCAATTGCCTCGCATCTGCGGCGGCGACGGGGAAAAGCCCGCATTGCGGGAAAAACGGCGCTTAACCACAACCGGCGGCATGCAAGGCGCTTCAGCCGGCGCCCGCGGCGGTATAGGCTGTGCCATGACGTTTCCGGACCGTCTGCGGCTGCCCTTCGACTTCGAACCCGGCCCGCTTCGGGCGGATTTGGCGGGACTTGCCGGCGAATCCTGGACCGAGCACTTCGTCACCCAGAACTACGAAGGCGATTGGAGCGTCCTGCCGCTCAGGGCCCCGGCCGGCGAGACCCATCCCGTGCGCCAGATATACCCCGACCCATCGGCCAAGGAATTCGTGGACACGCCGCTGCTGGCGCGCTGCGCCAATATCGCAAAAGCACTGAGGCGCTTCGCCTGCCCGCTCCTCGCCGCCCGCCTGATGCGGCTGACGCCCGGCTCCGTCATCAAGGAGCATTGCGACCTGGATCTGGATGCGGAACACGGCGCGGCCCGCATCCATGTTCCGATCACGACCAATCCGGACGTCACCTTCGAGATCAATCGCCGCGCCGTCGCCCTGGCGCCGGGCAGCGTCTGGTATTTGCGGCTGAGCGATCCGCATCGCGTCGCCAACCGCGGCGCCAGCGACCGCGTGCACCTGGTGATCGACGCGACGGTCAACGACTGGCTGACCGATCTGCTGCACCGCGCCGCCGAACAGATCAATCCTTGAGCGCGGCGAAGAATTCCAGGAAGAGACGCTCGACACGGTCATAGGCCTTCGCGGCCTCCGCCAGCGTCTCGCGATGCGTCAGCGGCGCATCGGACAGACCCGCGGCGAGATTGGTGACGACCGACAGCGCGGCGACCTTCATGCCGCAATGCACGGCGGCGAGGCACTCGGGCACCGTGGACATGCCCACCGCGTCGGCACCGAGCGCCGCGAACATGCGGATCTCCGCCGGCGTCTCGAAACTCGGTCCCAGCACATAGACATAGACGCCCTTGGCCACCGCGACGCCGGCGCGCGCCGCCGCCGCTTCGAGCGCCGCGCGCAGATCCGGATCGTAAGCCTGCGACATGTCGGGAAAGCGCGGCCCCACCGCGTCGTCATTGGGACCGATCAGCGGGTTCTGGCCCGAGACGTTGATGTGGTCCTCCACGATCATCAGCGTGCCCGCGGGCAGATGCCGCTTCAGTCCGCCCGATGCGTTGGTGAGGATCAGCCGCTCCACCCCGAGACGGCGCAGGATGCGGATGGGCGCGGCGATCGCCTGCGCCGGATGGCCTTCATAGGCGTGCAGCCGGCCCTGCATGCAGGCGAGCCGATGTCCGGCGAGCGTTCCGACGCGCAGGCGTCCCTGGTGACCCGCGACGGTGGGCACCGCAAAGCCCGGAATGTCGCGATAGGCGATGTCGAGCGGATGTTCGATCCTGTCGGCGAGCGGGCCGAGGCCGCTGCCGAGGATGAGCGCGGTCTTGGGGAACGCGCCCGGCACGGCCGCACGGACCGCGGCGGCGCCGCGCGCCATCTCGTCCGCCGTTGCCATCTGCGCGCTCCCTGGGCCATCCCACGATCCCAACTATAGATTTCCGTCCCGGGCGACAAATCGCTACGCTGGGCGCGACACATCGGATGGGCGGATTTGCGCGCGATCGTCGGCGTTCTGGATTCCTTCGGCCTCGGCGCGGCGCCGGACGCGGCGCATTTCGGCGACGCCGGCGCCAATACGTTCGGGCATATCGCGCAGGCCTGCGCGGAGGGGCTGCGCAGGCCATCGGGCAAAAGCGGACCACTCGACATCCCGAACCTGCTGGGATTGGGATTGGGTCTGGCCGCCGAGGCCGCCGATCCGCGCGTGCATTTTGCCGCGCCGGCCTCCGTTGCCGGCCGCTATGGTTTCGCCGCCGAGCGCGGGCGCAACAAGGACACGCCGGGCGGCCATTGGGAGATGATGGGCCTGCCGGTCGATTACGATTGGGGATTCTTCCCGACCGCCGTGCCGACCTTTCCGGCCGAACTGACCGAGGCTTTCGTCGCGCGTGCCGGCCTGCCCGGCATCCTCGGCGACTGCCACGCCTCGGGCACGGACATCATCGAGCGGTTGGGCGAGGCGCATATCGCGACCGGAAAGCCGATCGTCTATACCTCGGCCGATTCGGTGTTCCAGATCGCGGCGCATGAGACCCATTTCGGCCTGGAGCGGCTCTACGCCTGTTGCCGTGTCGCCCGCGAACTGGTCGATCCCTACAATGTCGGGCGCGTGATCGCGCGGCCTTTCGTCGGCGAGCGTCCCGGCGAATTCAAGCGCACCGGCAACCGGCACGATTATGCGATGCCGCCGCGCAGCCCTACCCTGCTCGACCGCCACGCCGCGGCGGGCGGCGCGGTGATCGGCATCGGCAAGATCTCCGACATCTTCGCGGCCAGGGGCATCACGAAAAACGTCAGGGCGTTCGGCAATGACGAAGTGTTCGACCGGATGCTGGACGCGGTGCGCGGCGGGCCCGACGGTGCCATCGTGTTCGCCAATTTCGTCGATTTCGATACGCTCTACGGCCACCGCCGCGACATCGCCGGCTATGCCGGGGCGCTGGAGGCGTTCGACGCGCGCATCCCGGAGCTTCGCGCGGCGCTGCGCGACGACGACCTGGTGGTGTTCAGCGCCGATCACGGCTGCGACCCGACCTGGCCCGGCACCGATCACACCCGCGAGGTCGTGCCGGTGATCGCGTTCGGACCGCGCGTCGTTCCCGGCAATATCGGCATGCGCGACACCTTCGCCGATATCGGCCAGACGGTGGCGCAGCATCTGGGCGCCGAACCGCTGCCGGTGGGAAAGTCGTTCCTGCGATGACCATCGTGCAAGGGCCCCGCGCCGGCCAGGTCTCCGCCACCGAACTCGTGAAATGCGCGACCCCGGGCGAGGTGGTCGATCGGCTGATCGCGCTGTACGACGACGCCATCGCGCAGATCGAGCGCAATTTCGAGGCCTTCGCCAAGGGCAAGCGGAGCGGCTTCCGCCATCCGGTCTATCCCTATCTCGGCATCGAGGTGGACGAGGTCTCGCCATCGACGCCGCTCGCCTTCGGCAAGGTGTCGAGGCCCGGCCTTTACGGCACGACGATCACTTCGCCGCGGCTGTTCAAGGACTATCTCATCGAACAGATCGCGCTGCTGAACGAGAACTGCACCGCCGACATGTTCGTCGGCAAGAGCCATACGCCGATCCCGCTGACCTTCGCCGTCGAGCGCGCGGCATCGGCGATGTCGCCGGACGAGCGCCGGGAACTGGCGCGGGTCTTCCCCCTGCCCCGCCTGGACGCCGCGCACGACACGGTGGTGGACGGCGGGCGCTGGACGGGACGCGAGACCGGGCCGCTGTCGCTGTTCGCGGCCGAGCGCGTCGATTATTCGCTGCACCGGCTGCGCCACTATACCGGCACCGCGCCCGAGACGTTCCAGAGCTTCGTGCTGTTCACCAACTACCAGCGCTATATCGACGAATTCGTCGCCTATAGCCTGAAGGAGATCGAGGCCGGGCGCGCGCTGCGCTTCATCGAGCCCGGCATGCGGATCACGGAGAAGGGCAAGGAGCCGGCCACGCCGCCGCTCGCCAAGCTGCCGCAGATGCCGGCCTATCACCTGGCGCAGCCGAACGGCGAGGGCATCACGCTGATCAATATCGGCGTCGGGCCGTCGAACGCCAAGACGGTGACCGACCACCTCGCCGTGCTGCGCCCGCATGTGTGGCTGATGGTCGGCCATTGCGGCGGCCTGCGCGCCAGCCAGCGGCTCGGCGACTATGTCCTGGCCAATGCCTATCTGCGCGACGACCATGTGCTCGATTCGGTGCTGCCGCTCGCCATTCCGGTGCCGACCATCGCGGAAGTGCAGCTCGCGCTGGCACAGGCGGTGACGGCGGTGACAGGCCTCACCGGCACCGTGCTCAAGGAGCGGCTGCGCACCGGCACGGTGGTGACGACCGACGACCGGAACTGGGAGCTGCGCTTCGACGAGCTGGCGGTGCGTTTCAACCAGAGCCGCGCCATCGCCATCGACATGGAGTCGGCGACCATCGCCGCCAACGGCTATCGCTTCCGCGTGCCGTACGGGACACTGCTCTGCGTCTCCGACCGGCCGCTGCATGGCGAGATCAAGCTGCCGGGCATGGCGGATGCGTTCTACGAGGAGCGCGTCGGCCAGCACCTGATGATCGGCATCAAGGCGCTGGAATATCTGCGCGAAGAGGCGCGCGCCGGCACCCTGCACTCGCGCAAGCTGCGCAGCTTCACCGAACCGGCGTTCCGGTAGGACGGCCCGATCAAGCGGAGAAGGTCGTCAAGCCCAATTGCGCCGCAAGCGTTTTTCGATTGTCGGCGGAAAGGTTCCAAAACGGGGCCGGCACATGCACACCCACGACCAGCAGATGATCGACGGCGGCATCGCTGGCACCCAGCGGCAAAAGCGCGGTCTCGTGATAGCGATGCTGGGGATCGATCACCTCATAATCGGCCTTGCCGCGCAGCAGGAACGGCGTCCCTGTCGAACGCAGCATTTCGTAGACGGTTCGCAATACCTGCCCAAGTTCAGGTGCGACGGTCTCGATCCGGGAGAGACGCATGCCCTTGAAATACGCTTTATATGCCTGTCTTTGGCCATCCCCGACATAGCGGAACTCATAGTCGGCGCCGCCATCGACGACACCGACTATGACCGAATGCGGAAGAATGGCGGCCATGCCTCTGAGCGTGAGATCGTCGCGGCTCGGAAATCGTCTTTGCCCGCGCAGCGACCGCCAATATTCCGCGCCGATCCTGACGGTGGGGTTCTTGGCATCCTCGACGACCGTCATGCTTGCGCTGATCGCCTGCTCGCTTGCCGATAAAGAATCTTGAGACATCGATTGCACTCGCGCGTCGTTCCGGGCCAAGTGCTGCCGAATGGGTTAACATCCGTTCTCCCGCCGCCGGCGATCGTCACTCCGTTTGTCCCGGCGCGGGAATGGTTCCCTCAGGCCGTTGCGCACGCGCATAGGCATCGACCGACGAGAGCCGGCGCATTATTTCCGCCGCGCCGAGGAATGAGCCCAGGAAGCTGTTCTTCGCGAGCGTCACAATCTCGTCGCGCGCGAGCGCAAGCGCGTCGGCAACCGCCATGTAATTATCGACGAGATAGCCGCCGAAATAGGCGGGGTCGTCGGAATTGACCGTGGCGCGCAGCCCGAGCTGGAGCATTTTCTTCAGCGGATGCCGTTTGAGATCCTCCACGACGCAGAGCTTCAGGTTCGAGAGCGGGCAGACCGTGAGCGTCATTTGCGTCCGGCCCAGGCGTTCGACCAGCGCCGCATCCTCCAGCGACCGGTTGCCGTGGTCGAGCCGATCGACTTTCAGGATGTCGAGCGCTTCGTAGACGTATTCCGGCGGTCCCTCCTCGCCGGCATGGGCCACCAGCTTGAGGCCGCGCGCGCGCGCGGCGGCAAACACCCGCGCGAACTTGGCCGGCGGATGCCCAAGCTCGGACGAATCGAGTCCGACGCCGGCGATGCGGTCGAGATGGGCCTCGGCCGCGCGCAGGGCCGCGAACGCGTCGTCCTCGTCGAGATGGCGCAGGAAGCAAAGGATCAATTTGGAGGTGACGCCAAGCTGCGCGCCGACGTCGCGCAGCGCGCGCAGGATGCCGTCGGCCACCACCGCGAAGGGGATGCCGCGTCCGGTATGGGTCTGCGGATCGAAGAAGACTTCGACATGGCGCGCCCCGTCGGCGCCGGCACGTCGCAGATAGGCGGCGGTCAGGTCGAAGAAGTCCTCCTCCGTTCGCAGGACATGGGCGCCCTGATAATAGATATCGAGGAAATCCTGCAGGTTGGAAAAGGAATAGGCCGCGCGCACCTCCGCGACGCTCCGGAACGGGATTTCGACCCGGTTGCGCCGCGCCAGCGCGAACATCAATTCGGGTTCGAGGCTGCCTTCGAGATGGATGTGAAGCTCGGCCTTCGGCAGACCGGCGATGAAGCGGCGAAGATCGGTCATGGCATGTCCCGGCTATGGCCTTTATGCCCGGCGATGAAGACGTGCACAACCGCGCGGTCGTCGCCCAGCACGGCCGGCGGGCGGATCGGCATCGGCCGGATCGCCGGGCAGATGGAAAAGCGACGCGCGGCAGGCGTATGGCGACACCAGCCGATCTCCGGCACCGCAGCGACCGGCCGCGGCCGTCGCAGCGGACGATCCCTTGCGGCAGCATCAGGCGCCGTAGGGAATCCAGATATTCTTGACCTGCGTCGCATGGCGCAGGATGTGCCGGCCCTCGGCCGCGCGGTCGTCGCTCCAGTCGAGCGGGGCGGCGCACCAGGTCTGCTTGAGATCGGCGGCGGAAGCGGCCTCGACGTCCCCGGCGTTCGCGCCGAAATACCACACCGCATCGACATTGCCGTGCTCCGCCAGCACCAGCGCCAGCGGATCGCGCGCCCCGGTCACGATGTTGACCACGCCGTCCGGCACATCGGAGGTCTCGAGCACGGAATAGAAGTCGGTCGCGGCCAGGGGATGACGCGGCGACGGAATCGTCACGACGCGGTTTCCCATCGCCACCGCCGGCGCCAAAAGCGAAACGAAGGCGAGCAGAGGGGCCTCGTCCGGGCAGGCGATGCCGATCACACCCAGCGGCTCGTTCATCGCCAGCACGACGCCGCGCAGCGGCGGAGCGTGCACCGCGCCGTCGAACTTGTCGGCCCAGGCGGCGGCGGCGAAGAGGCGGCGGATCGAGGCTTCGACTTCGCGGCGGGCGGCCACGGGCGACGCGCCGGTCGATTGGCGCAGGCGCGTGGCGAATTCCTCGGCACGGGCCGACAGGTTCTCCGCGACGTAATACAGGATTTGCGCCCGCGCATGGCCGCCGGTCGCAGCCCAGCCCTCCGCCTTTGCCGCCGCCTCGACGGCGTTGCGGATGTCCTTGCGGTTGCCGTCGCCGACCAGGCCGATCCGCGCGCCGTTCGGCGCGAGCACCGGAAGGCTGTAGCCGCCGTCCGGACGCACCTGCTTGCCGCCGATGAAGAGCTTGGCGGTGCGATCGATGGCGGCCGGTTCGAACGACACCGGCCGCGGCTCTTGCGGCGCCAGCGCGCGCGGCGGCTTTGCAATACGCTGGAGATATTCGAACATGCCCTCGCGGCCGCCCTCGCGGCCGAAGCCGGACTGGCGCATGCCCCCGAAGCCGGACGACGCATCGAACTGGTTGGTGCAGTTGATCCACACCACCCCGGCCTTGATCTTGGGCGCCAGATCGAGCGCGACGTTGATGTTTTCGCTCCAGATGCTGGCGGCGAGGCCATAGCGCGAATTGTTGGCGAGCTGGACGGCCTCGGCAGGGGTGCGGAAGGTCATCGCCACGAGCACAGGACCGAAGATCTCGACCTGCGCCACGGTCGAGGCCGGCTCGACGCCGGTGAGCAGGGTCGGCGGGTAGAAGCAGCCTTCGGGACAGGCCGTCGCCGGCTGGAACAGCGTGGCGCCCTCGGCCATGCCCTGCCGCACCAGCCGATCGATCCGGTCCCGCTGCTTCATCGACACGATGGCGCCGATGTCGGTGTTCTTGTCGAGCGGATCGCCCACGCGCAGCGTCTGCATCCGCGCGCGCAGCTTGGCGGTGAATTTCCCGGCCACGCTTTCCTGGACCAGGAGGCGCGAGCCGGCGCAGCAGACCTGGCCCTGGTTGAACCAGATCGCGTCCACCGCGCCTTCGACCGCCGCGTCGAGATCGGCATCCTCGAACACGATGAAGGGCGACTTGCCGCCAAGCTCGAGGGTGAGCCTCTTGCCGGTGCCGACCGTCGCGGTGCGGATGAGGCGGCCGACTTCGGTCGAGCCGGTGCAGGCGATCTTGTCGATGCCGCGATGCCCGACGATCGCGGCGCCGGTCTCGCCGTCGCCGGTGACGATGTTGACCACGCCCTTGGGCAGGCCCGCTTCCCCGCAGATTTCGGCGAACAGGAGCGCGGTGAGGGAGGTGTCCTCCGCCGGCTTGAGCACCACCGCATTACCGGCCGCCAGCGCGGGCGCGATCTTCCAGGCCAGCATCAGCAGCGGAAAATTCCACGGAATGACCTGGCCGACGACGCCCAGCGGCGCGTGATCGGCGAACTCGCCGTCGATGAGCTGGGCCCAGCCGGCATGATGATAGAAGTGGCGAACGACCAGGGGAATATCGATGTCGCGGGTCTCGCGGATGGGCTTGCCGTTGTCCAGCGTCTCCAGCACCGCGAACAGCCGCGCATGCTTCTGCACCAGCCGTGCGAGCGCATAGAGATAGCGCGCGCGACCGTGGCCGCCGCGCTTCGCCCAGCCAGGCTGCGCGGCGCGCGCCGCGGCGACCGCCAAATCGACGTCCGACAACGAACCTTTGGCGATGGAAGCGAGCTTGCCGCCGGTGGCCGGATTGAGGCTGTCGAAATGCGCCGTGCCAGCAACCCACGCGCCGCCGATGAAGTGCCCGAAGCTGGCGCCGTGCCGCGCAAGCCAAGCCTCGGCCGGTCC
>DASWOE010000079.1:0-6140 GCA_036398875.1 Rhizomicrobium sp. | reverse complement strand
CGGGCTGTTCGACTGGGTCAGCGGCGCCAATTACGGCATGCTGCGGGCCAAGCCGCCCTATCCGACCATCCTGGACGCCATGCCGCCCTGGCCGTGGTATATCGGCGTGCTGATCCTGATGGGGCTGGCATCGACCGTGGTCTATTACGCGCCGTTCTTCGTACTGGACCGGCTGCGCGCGCGCCGGGCGCCGCCGCCCGCGCAGGCCCTGTCCGCGCCATGAGCGTGACCGACAACCGCGCGGCGCGGCGCTTCGAGCTGGAAGAAAACGGCCTCACCGCCTTCGCGAACTACCGCCGGACCGGCGCGCAAGTCGTCATCCCCCATGTCGAGGCGCCGCCGGCGCTGCGCGGCACCGGCGCCGCGTCGCGCCTGATGGAGGGGATCGTCGCGCTGGCGCGCCTGGAGGGCTTCAGGATCGCCCCCACCTGCTCCTATGCCTCAGCCTGGTTTCGCCGCCACGCGGACGCGGCGGACGTGCTGTACTAGGCGCGCCGCGCGGCGCCGAGCACGCCGAATTTCAGGATCAGGCGCTTGAGCTCGGGCTCGCCCACCAGGGCGGCGGCCTCGCCGATCGAATGCCATTTGACCTCTCGCGCGGCCTTTTCGGACCAGCTTTTGCGCTGCCGCGTCACCTTGAGCGGGTAGAGGCTGACCCGGCAGGGAACGCCGACGCCATGCTTCAATTCCTTGATATAGTGGAAGACGCCGAGCGCCTGCTGCGCGATCTCGCCGCTGACGCCGGCTTCCTCCAGCGCCTCGCGCGCCGCGTCGGCCGGCGGCGTCGAGCCCTTGGCGGGCCAGCCCTTGGGCACGATCCAGCGCTGCGTGCGGCGCGAGGTGATGAGCAGGATCTCGATGCCGGCATCGGTCACGCGGTAGGGGAGCGCCGCGACCTGCGCACCGGCAATGGCGCGCGCCGCGATGTTGCGAGGAATGGCCGAGGTCGCTCTCATGCGCCGATGAATAATCCATGAATCGTTACGCCCGAGTGTACGCACGATCCGGCGAGGATGACAAAGCCCGGAGCGGCATAGGTGACTCCCCGCTGACAAACCTCAAGGCCCCCGGCGCGCCGACGCGTCATGGTGGTGCATGAAGTCGAACGCAGCCGCCGCCATGGACCGCAAAATTCTCGTCGTCAACGGACATCCCGATCCGCGCCCGGAAGGGTTCTGCGCCGCGCTGTGCGACGCCTATGAGGCCGGCGCCAAGACCCGGGGCTGCGTCACGCGGCGGCTCAACGTCGGGGGCTTTCGGCTGTCGTCTCTCGCCGCCTTGCAGGATCCGCCGAACGCGTCGCTTGGCGACGTCGAGCAGGCCTATCGCCTGATGCGCGCCGCCGACCGGCTGGCCGTGATCTATCCGCTCTGGGCGGACGGCCCGCCGCTGGAGCTCAAGCAGCTCTTCGACATCGTCGCGCGCCTCGACGCCCGGCTTCAGCCGCAAAACGTGCAGCGGGACAAGGCGGCGCGCATCGTCGTCACCACCGCGATGCCGGCCTTTCTCTATCGCGGCAAGGACGCGGCGGCCGGGCGCCTCAAGGGCATCGACGGCGCGCCGACCTTCATCGGCAGCGTCGATACCATCTCGCCCGGCCAGCGCACGCGCTGGCTCGAACAGCTCCGCGGCTTCGGCGAAAAGCTGAACTAGAGCCGGTTGTTTTCAAGTTGGCGCGTTCTTATCGGTGTCACGGCCCGAGAATGCGGGCCGTCCAGGCGGCGACGATAATGCTTTAGCCCTGCACGTTCAGCGTCAGCCGCTGGCCGCCGCGATCGATCACCAGCGACCATTCGCCCGCGCCCGTCAGCGCGTGCACCAGCTGGGCGGCGCTGGCGATCTCGACGCCGTTGACGCCGCGCACGATGTCGCCGGGCTGGAAGCCGTAGCCGCCGGACGGCGTGCCGGGCGCCACCGAGACGATCACCACCCCGCGTGCCGTCAAGGGCAATTGCAGCTCGGTCGCGACGGCCGGCGACAGGTTCTCCACCTTCGCGCCGGTCAGGGGATTGCGCCCGCCGATGGCCTGCAGGTCGCGCGCCGGGCTTTCCGGCGGCAGCGCCAGCGTGACCGCGATATCGGCCGCCGAACGGCCGAGATGGACATGCATCCTGACGGTGTCGCCCGCCCGCCTGGTCGCGATGCGGTAGTTGAGCGACTGCATGTCGTTCACCGCCTGGCCATCGACGGAGAAGATCACGTCGCCGCTGTGCAGCCCGGCATTGGCCGCGGGACCGCCCGGATAGACGCTCTTGAGGAGCACGCCATTGGGCACCGCGATTCCCAGGCTCGCGGCGATGTCGGCGGTCACGGGCTGGCCGTCGGCGCCGATCCAGGCCAGCTTGATGCCGCCGCCCAGCGCGCCCTCCAGCACGCGGCGCGCCAGATTGGCCGGAATGGCGAAGCCGATGCCGATCGACTCGCCGGTGCGCGACAGGATCGAGGTGTTGATGCCGGCGAGCTTGCCGTCCGTCGTCACCAGCGCGCCGCCCGAATTGCCCGGGTTGATCGCCGCGTCGGTCTGGATGAAGAACTGATAGTCCGACGCGCTCACCTGGGTGCGCGCCAGCGCCGAGACGATGCCCATGGTGACGGTCTGTCCGACACCGAAGGGATCGCCGATGGCGAGCACCAGATCGCCGACCTGGACGCGGTCGCTGTCGGCGAAGGGCACGGTCGGAAGCTGCTCGCCATGGGCGTCGATCTTGAGCACCGCGATGTCGGTGCGCGGATCGGCGAGCAGCACGCGCGCCTTGAACTCGCGCTTGTCGGACAGCGCCACGACGATGTCGGTGCCGCCGGTGACGACATGGTTGTTGGTGAGGATCACGCCGTCGCCGCGCACGATGACGCCGGAGCCCAAGGATTGCTGGACTCGCTGGCGCATGCCGGGGCTCCCGAAAAGCTGCGCGAAGAGCGGATCGGAGAACAGCGGATTCATCGGCGCCTGCACGACGGAGCGGGCATAGACGTTGACCACGGCCGGCGCGACGCGTTTGACGACGGGCGCGAAGGTGAACTGCACCTGCGGCATCGACGACGGCACGGCGCGCGGCGGCGCGGCGAGCGCGGGCGCGAAGACGAAACCGAGGCCAAGAGCGAGAAGAAGAGAACGCATCATTTCCGTCGATCCATACCCAATCGTTTCATAGGCACCGTTGTCATCCGCTTTCCTTCGCGATGCGCCGCATCGCGCGGCCGGGATGGCGGAAAGGAGAAAGGGCGACCTCTCGGCCGCCCCCAAATCACATTCAAAGCATGGCGAAAATGAGGACTATTCCTCGTCCTCGTCCTTCACCTCGACCGGGCCGGAATCCAGGCCCTTGGCGTCCACGTCGCGATCGACGAACTCGATGAAGGCCATCGGCGCGTTGTCGCCGAAGCGGAAGCCGGCCTTGAGCACGCGGGTGTAGCCGCCCGGGCGCGCGGCATAGCGCGGACCGATCACCTCGAACAGCTTCTTGACCTGGGCCTCGTCGCGGATCTGGGCCAGCGCCTGGCGGCGGGCATGCAGATTGTTGCGGCGGCTGAGCGTGACCAGCTTCTCCATCACCGGACGGATCGTCTTGGCCTTGGGCAGCGTGGTCTTGATCTGCTCGTGCTTGATGAGCGCCGCCATCATGTTCGCGAACATCGCGGTGCGATGCGACGAGGTGATGTTGAGCTTGCGGCCCTGGTTGCGATGGCGCATGTCCTTAACCCTTGTCATCCCGGCCGAGCGATACGTCAGCATCGCGCAGAGCCGGGACCCATTGTGAAACCGTCCCGATGGGTCCCGGATAGCCGCTACGCGGCTTCCGGGATGACATCGGCATCAACTCAATACTGATCCTCGTACCGCTTGGCGAGGTCTTCGATGTTCTCCGGCGGCCAGCCCGGCACTTCCATGCCCAGATGCAGACCCATCTCGGCAAGCACCGCCTTGATCTCGTTCAGCGACTTGCGGCCGAAATTCGGGGTGCGGAGCATCTCGGCTTCGGTCTTCTGGATCAGATCGCCGATATAGACGATGTTGTCGTTCTTCAGGCAGTTGGCCGAACGGACCGACAATTCCAGCTCATCGACCTTCTTGAGCAGGACCGGGTTGAACGCCAGGTCCGGCTTGGCCTCTTCGGCGACGCGCTCGCGCGGCTCCTCGAAGTTGATGAAGATCTGGAGCTGGTCCTGCAGGATGCGCGCGGCATAGGCCACCGCGTTGTCCGGCGTGACCGCGCCGTTGGTCTCCACTGTCAGCGTCAGCTTGTCGTAGTCGAGGATCTGGCCCTCGCGGGTGTTCTCGACCTTGTAGGAGACCTTCTTGACCGGCGAGAACAGGCTATCGACCGGGATCAGCCCGATCGGCGCGTCTTCCGGGCGGTTGCGGTCGGCGGGGACATAGCCCTTGCCGGTGGCGATGGTCAGCTCTATGCGGAAATCGACCTTCTCGTCCAGGGTGCAGAGCACATGGTCGGGATTGAGGATTTCAATGTCGGCGGTGGACTGGATATTGCCGGCCTTCACTTCGCCGGGGCCCTGCACTCGCAGGGAGACCCGCTTGGGGCCTTCGGCATGCATGCGCAGCGCGATCTGCTTGACGTTGAGCACGATGTCGGTCATGTCCTCGCGCACGCCCGGGATGGACGAGAATTCGTGCAGCACGCCCTCGATCTGGATCGAGGTCACGGCCGCGCCCTGCAGCGAGGACAGCAGCACGCGGCGCAGCGCATTGCCGAGCGTGAGGCCGAAGCCGCGCTCCAGCGGCTCGGCGACGATCGTCGCAAACTTGCCGACGTCATGCCCGGCCTCGATCTTCAACTTGCCGGGCTTGATCAGTTCTTGCCAATTCTTCTGAAACATATTTTTTTCCTCATCGTGTCCCGGACGCGGAGAGCGCGCGCCCATTCTTGCGACGAAGGGTTCTTGGGACTGCTCTCGTATTCTTTTCGCTACGCGTTGCTTCGCCGTCGCTCGGCAACTCCTGACGGATGCTCCTAGACCCGGCGGCGCTTGGGCGGCCGGCAGCCATTGTGCGGGATCGGCGTCACGTCGCGGATCGAGGTGACCACGAGGCCGACGGCCTGCAGCGCGCGCAGCGCCGATTCGCGGCCGGAGCCCGGGCCCGACACTTCGACTTCCAGCGTGCGCATGCCGTGCTCGACGGCCTTCTTGCCGGCGTCCTCGGCCGCGACCTGGGCGGCATAGGGCGTCGATTTGCGCGAGCCCTTGAAGCCCATCATGCCGGCGGACGACCATGAGATCGCGTTGCCCTGGCCGTCGGTGATGGTGATGATCGTGTTGTTGAAGGTCGCGGCGACATGCGCCACGCCGACCACGACGTTCTTCTTTTCCTTCTTGCGGGCGCGGCCGGCGCCCTTCTTGTCTGCTGCGGGAGCTGCCATGGGATTACTTGGTCACTTTCTTCTTGCCGGCGATCGCCTTGGCGGGACCCTTGCGGGTGCGGGCATTGGTGTGGGTGCGCTGGCCGCGGACCGGCAGGCCCTTGCGGTGACGCAGGCCGCGATAGCAGCCCAGGTCCATCAGGCGCTTGATGTTCATCGCCACTTCGCGGCGCAGATCGCCTTCGACGAGATAGTCGCGGTCGATCGCCTCGCGGATCTGGATGATCTCGGCGTCGGTCAAATCATGGACGCGGCGGCTGGGCGCGATTCCGACCTTCTCGATGATTTCCTTGGCCTTGGCCGGGCCGATTCCATGGATATAGCGCAGGCCGATTTCGACCCGCTTCTGGGTGGGAATATTGACGCCGGCGATACGTGCCACGGGATGCTCCGCTTTGTGCAAGCTCTTGACGAGCTTGCCGAATTGAATTGCGCGAACCCCTGGCCACGCCGCGAGCACGCCTTTCGTGGAAAGGCGTCAAGCCGCACAAATTGGACAGGAATTCTGCCGCGAGGGCGCGGAGTATATTAATGCTCCCCCCTCAGTCAACAGCGTAATGGGTACGGTAGCGCCGGGCCGCTTTGCGGGCGCCGGGCGTTACAGTTCCGAAGCCCCGGAGCAGCCCGTCAGGGCCGCTTGGCATACTTATAAGGGACTGTAATGAATAATAGAATTGCATTGCTGGCAGGAGCCAGCGTGATCGCGATCGGCGTCGCCTTTGGCGCCGGCTATTATTTCAGCCATCCGGCGGCGCCGCCGCC
>DASWOE010000078.1:0-6835 GCA_036398875.1 Rhizomicrobium sp. | reverse complement strand
CGCCGGCCGCACCGCCGCCGCAGCGCCTCGCCCAAGCGGTGCCTGCCCCGCCGCCGCCGCGTCCGGTCGTCGCGGCGCCTGCGCCGCAGAAACCCGTTCGAATCGCCAACGCGCCCCGGCCCAGGCCCAAGCCGCAACAAGTATTGGTCGCAGCCGCAGATTTGCCGGTGGTGACGCCGAAGCCGCGCCAAGTCGCCGCCGCGACGCCGCTGCCCAAACCCGGTGCAAGACCTCCTCTGCGCGCCGCGATCGGCGAAGGCGATGTCGGCGATGCCGGCACGCCCGTCGCGATGGGACCCAAGGCCTGGACGATCCAGATCGGGGCTTTCGCCGACGTCAATCAGGCGCGCGGCCAGCTGGCGTCCTATGCCGAGAAGTCGATGGACATTCTGGGCCAGGCGGCGCGGATCGTCCTTCCGTTCACGGCCGTGGATGGCCACACGCTCTACCGCGCCCGCTTCGGACCTTTCGTGGAGCGTGAGGCCCGCGAGGTGTGCTCGCGGCTGACCCAGCGCGGCCAGACCTGCTTTACCGTGCTCGCGTCGTCGCGCTGATCCTTCGGAGCGCGGACTTCGTCCTCGCCCTCAGGACGACCAATCACTCTCCAAGAAGGATGTCTTTGGCTTCGTTGATCTTGGACGCCAGATAGTCCGAGCCCCCGCGGTCGGGATGGTTCTGCAGCATCAGACGGCGATGCGCGGCGCGGATGTCGTCCTCGCCGGCCCCTTCCGCGAGTCCCAGCACCTTCAGCGCTTCGGTGCGAGTCATTCCGGTCGCGGCGCGCGCCGGCGGCGGTTCGGATGCGTGCGCATCGGCGCGCCAATCGGAACCGAAGGTGCGGTCGAGCCAGGCCTCCAGGAGCCGTCCCGATTCCAGATCGTCCGATCCGGCCTCGGCGCGCAGCGCCGCCAGCTCCTGGCGATCCAGTTGATCGAGACGCTTGCCGGCAAGCGCGCCCCTGAGCACCGTCCCGCGCATCTCGCCGCTGTCGTGATCGAGTTCCATTTCGAGCCAGGGCGTGCGCACGGTCGAGGTCTTCCCGCGTGACGATGCCGAACGGCGCCCGAAATGCGGCCAGCCGCCGGGCCAGACATGACCGCCGGTGAAGACGCTCCAAGCGGCGGTGGCAACGAACAGGGCCGCAGCCGGACGGTCGGTGAGGAAAAGCCCGACGGCCAGCGCCGCAACGACAACCGCGCCGGCATAGCGCAGTCCCGTCATCAGGGCCCGGGGGTTGGCGGACACAACGGCCCGCAGCAACAGGATCAACAGGATCAGCGCGACGGCGCCGAGCAGGATTTCGCCCATCTATCTGCAGCCCATGCGATCGGCAAGCTTGCGCACCTCGCCGCCGGTCTTGGCGGCATGCCGGCGCAGCGCGACGGCGCCGCCGGCGGCATAGACCGCGGCCGCCATCAGAAGCTCGCGCAATTGCTGCGCGGCGCCGGCATCGAAGCGGGCATAGGCGCCTTTGGTCAGCCTTGCGATATCGCGGAACACGGCGCCGGCATGGGGATCGTCGCCCTCGTGGAACATGAAGGCGGGCACGCCGAGCAGCGCCAATCGTCCCGCTTGCGCCGCCGCCGCGTCCGGGTCCTCTTCGAAGGCATCGCCGACATAGACGAGCGCGCCGACCTTGGTTCGCGCGGCTTCGCCCGCAGCGTGGGAAAGCACGCGGCAGAGCTGCGTGAAGCCGCTGCGGCAACCGACGTCGCGCATGCGGTTGGCGAGCACCGTCGCCGATGCGGTCCAGTCGCTGGCGCGGAATTCCCCGGCGCCGCGGAAATAGACGAGTTGCACCGCGAGACCGCCGATGCCTTCCGCCACCGCGAACATGTCGCTTTGGATTTCGGTGGCCTTGGTCCAGGTCGGCTGCCGGCTCATCGTCGCGTCGATGGCGAAGATCAGCCGGCCCTTGGCCTGCGCCAGCGTCGGCAATTTGGCGGCGCGGTCGAGGAACGCGGATATGTCGCCCGACGACGACGTCCTGCTCGGCAGGTTGTCCTTGGTCATGAACCCTCCGCTTCCCCGGTGCCGCGGCCTCAAATTTCAACGGACAGGGCGCACCATCCGGACGGCCCGCATTCGCAGGCCATGACAATTCGGGATCGCATGATTCCCATAGATCGCGACGAACTCTACCCCGAACTCAGCAGCGCCGCATTGCCGCCAGCCGCGGTGGTGTTGACGGTGTAGGTCCGCTCCAGGGCGAAGCGCAGCAGGTAGTGCGGCCCGCCGGCCTTGGGCCCGGTGCCCGACAGGCCCTCGCCGCCGAAGGGCTGGACGCCCACCACGGCGCCGATCTGGTTGCGGTTGACATAGATATTGCCGGCGCGGATGCGCGCGCGGACGAAATCGGCGGTCTCCTCGATCCGGCTGTGGACGCCGAGCGTCAGTCCATAGGACGTCGCGTTGATGGCGTCGCAGACCTTGTCGAGATGGCCGGCGGAAAAGCGGATGACGTGCAGGGCCGGTCCGAACACTTCACGCGTCAGCCGGTCGAGCCGGTCGAGTTCGAAGGCCTGCGGCGCGAAATAGGTCCCATGCGAAAGCTCGGCCGGCACGGACAATTTCCGCAGCAGCTTCGCCTCATGCGTCATGCGCGCGGCGTGATCGGTCAGCATCTTGCAGGCCGACGCGTCGATCACCGGACCGATATCGGTGTCGAGCCGCATCGGATCGCCGATCTTCAGTTCGTCCATCGCGCCCAAAAGGATATCGAGCATCTTGTCGGCGACATCGTCCTGGATGAACAGCACGCGCAGGGCCGAGCAGCGCTGGCCGGCGCTGTCGAAAGCCGACGCCAATGCGTCGCGCGCGACCTGTTCCGGCAAGGCCGTCGAGTCCACGATCATCGCGTTCTGCCCGCCGGTCTCGGCGATCAGGGTCGCGATCGGGCCGCTGCGCCCCGCCAGAGCGCGGTTGATGGCGGTGGCCGCTTCGGTGGAACCGGTGAAAGCGACGCCGGCCAGGCGCGGATCGGCGAACAGCGCATTGCCGATGCGCGGACCATCGCCGGGCAAAAGATTCAGCACACTTGCCGGAACGCCGGCTCGGTGCAGCAGATCGACGGCGGCGGCGGCGATCAGCGGCGTCTGCTCGGCCGGCTTGGCCAAGACCGCGTTGCCGGCGGCAAGCGCCCCCGCGACCTGGCCGACGAAGATCGACAGCGGGAAATTCCACGGGCTGACGCAGGCAAACACGCCGCGGCCGTGCAGCGACAACTCGTTGGACTCGCCGGTCGGACCGGGAAGGCGCGTCGGCTGCTCGAACAATTGCCTCGCCTGCAGGGCGTAATAGCGCAGGAAATCGACCGCTTCGCGCACTTCGCCCAAGGCGCTGGGCAGCGTCTTGCCGGCCTCGCCTATGGCGAGCGCCATGAACCGCGCAGGGTCTTCTTCCAGGAGATCGGCGGCGCGAGAGAGAATGCCGGCACGGGCTTTTCCGCCGAGCGCGTTCCATTCGTCCTGTGCGCCATAGGCAGCCGACAGGGCCGCCTCGGCATCCTGGGGGCTGGCCTCGATCACCGTCCCGACGACCCGGCGCCGGTCGGACGGGTCGCGTATTTCCGCCGTCTTGCCGTTCCGGACCTCGCCGCCGACCAGCGGCGCGGCGGCGTGCGGCGACGCGAGCGCGGCAGCGATCCGGGCCAGCATCGGTCCGGAGACCTTGGGATCGCTCCACAAGAACCCGGCGGAATTCCTGCGATCGCCGAAGATGTCGCGCGGCAAGGCGATACGCGGATTGCGGTGCGGCTTCGCGGCAGCGATCTGCGCCACCGGATCGGCGACGATGTCGTCGATCGGCGCCTCGCCGTCGGCGAGACGGTTCACGAAAGAGGTGTTCGCGCCGTTCTCCAGCAGCCGGCGCACGAGATAGGCAAGCAGGTCCTCATGGCTGCCGACCGGGGCGTAGATGCGCGTCGGCACGCCGCCCAGGGTGCGGTGGAGCTCGTGCAGCGCCTCGCCCATGCCGTGCAGCCGTTGATATTCGAAGTCGCGGCGGCCGCCCGAGAGAACATCGATCGCCGCCAGCGTGTGCGCATTGTGGGTCGCGAATTGCGGGTAGAGCGCCTCGCCCGCCGCGAACATCGCGCGCGCACAGGCAAGATAGGACGTGTCCGTTGCGGCCTTGCGCGTGAACACCGGATAGTCGATCAAGCCCAGTTCCTGCGCCCGCTTGATCTCGCTGTCCCAATAGGCGCCTTTCACCAGCCGCACCGGAATGCGGCGATCCTGGCGGCGCGCGAGATCGGCGAGCCAGGCCAGCACCGGCATGGCGCGCTTCTGATAGGCCTGCACCGCGAGGCCGAGGCCGTTCCAGCCTTTGAGCTCGGGCGCGGCGCCGAACGCCTCGAACAGGTCGAGCATCAGGTCGAGACGTTCGGCCTCTTCCGCATCGACGGTCAGCGCGACATCGGCGGCGCGGGCCTGGGCGCCGAGCGCGAGCACCACCGGCACAAGTTCGGCGAAGACGCGCTCGCGCTTGACCCATTCATAGCGTGGATGCAGCGCCGACAGCTTCACCGACAGGCTCGGTCGTTCGAAGATGTGGCGGCCGTCCTTCGGATTGTTCCGCGCCACGACGTCGAGCGCACCGCCATAGGCCTTGGCATAGCGTGCGGCGTCGGCCTTGGTGTAGGCCGCCTCGCCCAGCATGTCGAAGGAGAAGCGGTAGCCCTTTTCGACCAGCGGCCTGGCCTCTTTCAGCGCTTCGCCGATGGTGCGGCCGAGCACGAATTGGCGACCGAGGATGCGCATCGCATATGTGACGGCCTGGCGGATCACCGGCTCTCCCGAGCGCGCCACGAGCCGCCTGAAAATCCCCTCGAAATCCCATTTCGAGGCATCGTCGAGGCGCACGATGCGTCCGGTCAGCATCAGCGCCCAGGTCGAGGCATTGACGAAGGCCGAGTCCGACTTGGCGCGGTGGCGCTCCCAATGGGCGCTGCCGATCTTGTCGCGGATCAGCCGGTCCGCCGTCTCGGCATCGGGCACGCGCAGCAGCGCTTCGGCGAGGCACATCAGGGCCACGCCCTCCTCGCTCGACAGCGCATATTCGCGCATGAAGGCGTCCACGCCGCCGCCCTTGCCCGCGTCCTTGCGGATGCGCGCGACCAGATCGGCGGCGATACGCCCCGTCCGCGCGGCCTCGGCCGGCGACAGCGTCGCCTCGGCGATGCGCCGGTCGATGACGGCGTCTTCGGCGGCGAGATAGGCGGATGAAACGGCGTCGCGCAGCGGCGAAGAGGTCATGGCAGGTCGCATCGGGATGGCGCTCGCATTGTAGCGCGACGACGGTGCGGCGCGCTATGTTGCCGGCATGGAGACACCGCAAATCGTGACCACCGTCCCGGCCTTGCGCGACCGTGTCGCGGCCTGGCGCCGCGACGGCGCGCGCGTCGGGCTGGTGCCCACCATGGGCGCGCTGCATGAGGGCCATCTCGCGCTCGTGCGCCAGACACAATCGCGCGTAGAAAAGGTCGTCGCCAGCATCTTTGTGAACCCGGCGCAGTTCGCGCCGCATGAAGATTTCGACCGCTATCCCCGCGACCTGCAAAGCGATGCGGCAAAGCTGGCGACGGCGGGGCTGGATCTGATCTTCGCGCCGGCGGTCGGCGAGATCTATCCGCCGGGCTTTGCGACGACGGTGAGGGTCGGCGGACCGAGCGAGGGGCTGGAAACGGACGTTCGGCCGCACTTCTTCGCCGGCGTCGCAACGGTGGTGGCCAAGCTCCTGATCGCGGCTCTGCCGGACGTGGCGATCTTCGGGGAGAAGGACTACCAGCAGTTGCTGGTGATCCGGCGGCTGACGGCGGATCTCGGCCTGCCGGTCGAGATCCTGGGCGCGCCGATCGTGCGCGAGCCGGACGGCCTGGCGCTGTCGTCGCGCAATGCCTATCTCGGTGCCGACCAGCGCGTGATCGCCGGCCGGCTGAACCTGGTGCTGCGCGATGCGATCACCCGGTTGAAGCATGGCGACGACATCGCAACCGTCGAACAGTTCGCGCGCAGCGATCTGCGCGAGGCGGCGTTCAACAGCATCGATTATGTCGCGGTGCGCGACGCGCACACGCTGGCGAAGATCGAGCGCCTGGACCGGCCGGCGCGCATCCTGGCCGCCGCAAAGATCGGCGCCACGCGGCTGATCGACAACATGGCGGTGTAGCCGGCACGGATTGGTGTATCCCACGGAAAGGGATACCTTTTTTTGATTCCGACAGAAGGCAATTTGCTCTAAGCCCGAACATACACCCAGGCATCGACGCCAGATCGCAGCCGCACGCGGATGCGCTTGTATTCGGCGGACTCGTAAGCATCGGCGCATGCGAGATCGGCGGCGCTGATGTGAAACAGCGTGCCCTCGATCGGATCGCCCTCGCCCGGCTCGAGGATCGTGTGGGCGTCGGTTCCGCTGATCGCGGCGGCGCCCTTGCTGGAGATCGTCACGGAACGCAGGCGATACCCGGTGATCGCATCCGGCGTGCCGGCGACCGGCCGGCCGAACACGGCACACTGCACCTTCTCGTCGCGCAGCGTGCCGTAGGAGAACAGGCGCTCTTGGTTCATAGAAGCCCCAACTCCACCAATTCGCGCTGAAGCTTCTCCGGCAGTTTCTCGAGCCCCTTGGCGCCGCGCGCGTCGGGCGGCGCATCCTTGGGATCGAAATAGCGCCAGCCCTGGAAGGCGCGGTGGGCGCGGCGCTGCCCCGGCACGAGCCTGGCGTCGTAGACCAAGCCGCACTGCGGCGTGCCGTTCTTGGTGACGCGGCGGATGTCGAGCAGTTGCTGCCGCACGGCGATCTGGCACTTGATCACCCAATAGAGCGTACCGCC
>DASWOE010000077.1:0-25583 GCA_036398875.1 Rhizomicrobium sp. | reverse complement strand
CTCAAGACACGATACGGGGCTCTAGAGTTGATAGAGCCTCGCGCGAATTTGGCATGAAAGCACATGAGATTGCTCGAGAGGTGGCCGCGTTTGTGGTCGATAGGCTACGTGTGCAACTTCGCGACGATGGAAAACGGTACGATTTGATTGAAGCCATTCTGGAAGTTGAAAGGACATCAAAAGTTCTCGAGTTTCAAAGTGCGATGGTTTCCGGCAATACTACTTGGGATGACATCGTGATTGTGGTCGCGCGGGTCGAGGCGTTGCAGGCATTCCTCAAGACCGATGACGGCGCCAATCTCGTCGCTGGCTACAAACGCGCGGCGAATATCCTCAAGGTCGAGGAGAAGAAGGACGGACAGGCTTATACCGGGGAGGTGTTGGAGAGTCATCTGACGGAGCCGGTGGAACTGGCGCTGTTCGCGGCGCTCACGGCGGCCAAGGCGGCGATCGATCCGGCGCTGGAACGCGAGGATTTCGCGGGCGCGATGACGGTGATGGCGGGCCTCAGGGCTCCGGTCGATGCGTTCTTCGACAAGGTCAAGGTGAACGCGGACGATCACGTTGTGCGGACGAACCGGCTGAACCTGCTCGGCGCGCTGCGCGCGACGCTGCTCCGGGTGGCGGATTTTTCGAAGATCGAGGGATAATAACCTCTCCCGCCTTCGCGGGAGAGGTCGAAATCGCGAAGCGATTTCGGGTGAGGGGCAGTCGGCGCTACACGCCAGTGCCCCTCACCGAGCAAAAACTAAGGCTTAGCTTCGCGAAGTGCTGCGCTAAACCTAAGTTTTTGCGTCCTCTCCCGCTCGCGGGAGAGGTTAAGAGATTACGCCCCATCCCGCTCCGTCGTCGGATCGATCATCTTGCGCACTTCGGTGATCTTGGTCGCCGGAAAGCCGCTCAGCTCGGCGTGCTTCCTGATGATCGCCTCGTCCGTCGCCAGATAGACGCAGAAGGTCTTGTCGGCGGCGACGTAGCTCTCCTGCCACTGGATGTCGGGGCCGAGCTGGCTCAGAACCTCGTTCGATTTGGCCGCCGCGCCCTTGAGCTGCTCGCGCTCGAAAGAACCGACGGCGGGAATGTCGCGTTCGATGATGAATTTGCGCAGGGCCATGGCAATTCCCGGAAAGATGCAGCCCAAGGCTAGTCGCGGCGGCGGCGCGGGGCAATGGGAGGCACGCACAGCGAGCCGAGGTCCTAGAGGCCGCCCGGGGGAATGAAGAAAAACACCCACATCGCCAGCACCGCGAAGTTGGACAGCGCGAACAGCGCCGTGCGGTGGGTCGGGTTGTCGTAGGTCAGGTGAACCGCGCTGTGCAGCACGCGCAAGGCGACATAGATCCAGGCCAGCCAGAGCATGGCATCATCGACGCGCCCGGCGATCGCCGCCATCAGGCAGACGACGTAGAAGAGGACCGGCATCTCGAGCAGATCGGCGAAATTGGGATTGCCCAGCCCGCCCGGAATGTCGCCGGTCGCACTGTCCTGCGGGACCGCCTGGCCCTGGGCGACGAAGCGCGAGGCGGGAACGAACAGCAGAACGAAGAAGGTGATGCCGGCAAGCACGCCCATGGGCGCGAAGATGGCGGATGGGGTCACGGGCGAATCCTGTGGTCATGGCGGCGCGACGTTAGCGCCCCGCTCCCAGCCTGTCATGGCCCGCGGTCCCCAGCGACAGCGTAGGGACGGGCCATCCGGCTGCGTCCCGCCGGGGCATCGGGCGTGTTGTCACCTCCCCCTGTGCCGACGATAGTGCTCTACGATCACCTGGGTGGCCCGTCCCTACGCTGTCGCTGGGGACCGCGGGCCATGACGGCTCTTGAAATTTGCGGACGCAGGCCATGACAAAGTGGGTCTATTCCTTCGGCGACGGAAGCGCGGAAGGCGCGGCGGGGATGAAGAACCTGCTGGGCGGCAAGGGCGCCAATTTGGCGGAGATGAGCAATCTCGGCCTGCCGGTGCCGCCCGGCTTCTCGATCACGACCGAGGTCTGCACCTACCACTACGCGCACGCAAAGACCTATCCCGAAGACCTGCGGTCGCAGGTCGATGCGGCGCTGGCCCGGATCGGCGGCCTGGCGCAGGGCGCGCTGGGCGATGCCGCCCGGCCGCTGCTCGTGTCGGTGCGGTCCGGCGCGCGGGTCTCCATGCCGGGCATGATGGACACCGTGCTCAATCTCGGCCTCAACGCGCAGACCACCGAGGGCCTGGCCAGGCTGACCGGCGACGCGCGCTTCGCCTATGATTCCTATCGCCGCTTCATCCAGATGTATTCCGGCGTCGTGCTCGGCCTCGACCACGCGCAGTTCGAGGAAATTCTCGACCAGGAGAAGGAAGCGAAGGGCTACGAGCTCGATACCGACCTCGGCGCCGACGATCTGAAGCGCATCGCGGGGCTGTTCAAGGCGCAGGTCGCCAAGGAGCTGGGGCGGCCTTTTCCGGAGGATGTGCACGAGCAGCTTTGGGGCGCGATCGGCGCGGTGTTCTCCTCCTGGCAGAGCCCGCGCGCCAACACCTATCGCCGCATCCACAACATTCCGGAAGGGTGGGGCACCGCCGTCACGGTGCAGGCGATGGTGTTCGGAAATCGCGGCCAGACGTCGGCGACCGGCGTCGCCTTCACGCGCGATCCCTCGACCGGCGAGAAGATCCTCTATGGCGAGTTCCTGATCAACGCCCAGGGCGAGGACGTGGTCGCCGGCATCCGCACCCCGCAGGCGATCTCCAAGGCCGTGCGCGAGCGCCAGGGCGCGAAGAAGCCCTCGATGGAGGAGGCGATGCCGGCGGCCTTCGCCGAGCTCAGCGCGATCTGCGCACGGCTGGAGACGCATTATCGCGACATGCAGGATCTCGAATTCACGGTGCAGGAAGGCAAGCTCTTCATGCTCCAGACGCGCAGCGGCAAGCGCACCGCGAAGGCCGCGCTCAAGGCGGCGGTCGATATGGTGCAGGAGGGCCTGATCGACGAGCAGACGGCGATCGCCCGCGTCGATCCCTCGGCGCTGGACCAGCTGCTGCATCCCACCATCGACCCGAACGCGCCCAAGGACCAGATCACGATCGGCCTCGCCGCCTCGCCGGGCGCGGCGACGGGCGAAGTGGCGTTCACCGCCGAGGAGGCGGAGCGCCTCGCCTCCGAGCATCGCGACGTCATCCTGGTGCGCGCCGAGACGAGTCCCGAGGACATTCACGGCATGCATGCGGCGCGCGGCATCCTGACGGCGCGCGGCGGCATGACCAGCCACGCCGCGGTGGTGGCGCGCGGCATGGGGCGGCCCTGCGTGTCGGGCGCCGGCAGCCTCAAGATCGACATCGCCGCCGGCACGATGACCTGCGGCCGGCACACGATCAGGCGCGGCGACATCATCACCATAGACGGCACCAGCGGCGCGGTGTTCAAGGGCCGCGTCGAGCTGCGCCAGCCGGAGCTGACCGGCGATTTCGGCGTGCTGATGGGCTGGGCGGATTCGATCCGTACCCTGAAGGTCCGCACCAACGCCGACACGCCGGCCGATGCCGCCGTGGCGCGCAAATTCGGGGCCGAAGGCATCGGCCTGTGCCGCACCGAGCACATGTTCTTCGACGCCGAGCGCATCGTCGCGGTGCGCCAGATGATCCTGGCCGACGCGGAGGCCGACCGCAAAGCGGCGCTGGCCAAGCTCCTTCCCATGCAGCGCGGCGACTTCGCGGCGATCTTCAAGGCGATGGAAGGCCTGCCGGTCACCATCCGCCTGCTCGATCCGCCGCTGCACGAATTCCTGCCGCACAAGGACGAGGAGATCGTGCAGGTGGCGCGCGCCGCCGGCAGCGATCCGGCGAAGCTGCGCGCCCGCGCCATCGCGCTGCACGAATCCAATCCCATGCTCGGCCATCGCGGCGTGCGCCTCGGCATCACCTATCCCGAGATCTACGAGATGCAGGTGCGCGCCATGCTGGAGGCCGCCCTGGCGGTCGAGGGTGAGGGCGGGGCGCCGGTGCAGCTCGAGATCATGGTGCCGCTGGTGGCTTTCAAGGCCGAGCTCGACCGCATCAAGGAGCGCATCGACGCGGTCGCGGCCGCGGTCAAGGCGGAACAGGGCAGGCTGCCCCGATATCTGGTCGGCACGATGATCGAATTGCCGCGCGCGGCCCTCAGGGCCGGCGAGATCGCGCAAACGGCCGAGTTCTTCTCCTTCGGCACCAACGATCTGACCCAGACCACCATCGGCATCAGCCGCGACGATGCCGGCATGTTCCTCACCGACTACCTGAAGAAGGGCGTGATCGCGCGCGATCCCTTCGTCACCATCGACATCGACGGCGTCGGCGAACTGGTGCGCATCGCCGCCGAACGCGGACGCGCCACCCGTGCCGATCTGAAGCTCGGCATCTGCGGCGAGCATGGCGGCGATTCCGATTCCATCGCCTTCTGCCACGCCGTGGGACTCGATTACGTCTCGTGCTCGCCCTTCCGCGTGCCCGTGGCGCGGCTCGCCGCGGCGCAGGCGGCGCTCGGAAACGGCGAAGAGCGCGAATAATTCGTACACGGACGAAGCAGGAAAACCCTGGTTTTTTCTGCGTCAAATGACACCGCGTCACGTTTTGCGATTTTTGTATTTGACGATTCGGATTTTTGTCGGCACAAGCCCGGTCCTTAATGAGGGCGCGGGGACCGTTCGGAATTGATTTATCGCAAGTGAACCGAAATCCGAAAAGAGTCGAAAGAGCCGAGATCATGAAAAACAAAGAAGCCTTGTCGCGATCCGATCGCGTGCTTGTGGGTGCGCTCGCCATCGTGCTGGCCACCGCGAGCGCGGCCGTCGGCGCGTCGCTCAATCATCATCCGTCTACGGACGAAGTGCGCGTGATCAAGGTCGAGAGGCCGGTGGTCAAGCTGGTGCAGACGCCGGCGATCCCGGCGCCGATCGCGGTGCGGGGCGCCGCCACCAATGTCGTGCTGGCGCGCCTGCTGCAGGAGCACAATTGCCTGGCCGAGGCGATGTATTACGAGGCCCGCGGCGAGGGCGAGGACGGCCAGAAGGCGGTCGCCGAAGTCGTGTTCCACCGCATGAACACGGGCAATTACGGCCATTCGATCTGCGCCGTGGTCTATGAGGGCGTCGGCACCGGAACCTGCCAGTTCTCCTTCGCCTGCGACGGCTCGCGCGAGGCCCGGCACGAGCCCGAGCCGTGGCGCGAAGCCCAGGCGATCGCGGCCCGCATCATGGCCGGCGAGGAGCCGCTGCCCAACGCCACCGAAGGCGCGGTGAACTTCCACACCACCGCGGTCTCGCCCGACTGGTCGGATTCGGGGCACTACACCCGCACCGTCCAGATCGGCAACCACATCTTCTACCGCCGCGGTCGCCTGCGCGGCGCATAGTCTGGCGATCGTTGGGTGAGAACGCCGGGGCGCGAAAGGCGTTCCGGCGTTTTTTGCTGGGGGTTCCGCGCGCCGCTTAGAAATTCACGCGCCGGCTGATCGCGCCATCGACCAGCATGTTGATGCCGGAGGTGAAGGCGCAGATCGGACTGACGAGGAATATCGCCGCCGCGGCGACTTCCTCCGGCTTGCCCATGCGGCCCATCGGATTGCGCGCCAGCGTCGCCTGATAGACGGCCGGCAGGTTCTTCTCGATGTTCTGCCAGGTTCCGCCGTCGAAATAGATCGAGCCGGGCGAGACCACGTTGGTGCGGATGCCCTGCTTGGCATATTGGCGCGCCAGCCCCTTGGCGTAGTGGATCAGCGCCGCCTTGATCGGGCCATAGGCGCTTGGATTGTCGGTTTCGGCGGCGGAGACGGACGAGATGATCACGAAGGCGGCGTCGCCCGTCGCGGCGGCGGAGGCCTCCAGGAACGGTTTGGCGGCGTCGAAGGCGTTGACCATGCCGAGCACGTCGAGATTGAAGTTCTGCTGCCAGGACGCGAGGTCGGCGCCGATCGCCATCGCCCCCGCATTGGAGACGAGGATGTCCACGCCGCCCAGCTCGGCGGCAACCGCCTCGATCCAGGCCTTGAGCGCCGGGCCGTCGGCGATATCGACCGGTGCGCCGGTGGCCTTGACGCGCTTGGCCCGCAGCGCCGCCACGGCGACCTTCACCTGGTCGGTGTTGCGGGCGCAGATCGCGACATTGGCGCCTTCATCGGCCAGGCCGTCGGCGATGGCACGGCCGATGCCGCGCGTGCCGCCCAGCACGATCGCATTCTTGCCCTTGAGCTGAAGGTCCATGAGCCGTTTCCCGATGGCGTCGGGCGGAACTCTAAGTGCAAGTGGTGAAAAGTCGAGCGCCACGTCGAGGCTCGGCGCCGAGTGCGTTATCGCGCCCGAGGAGATGTAGTCGATGCCGGTTTCGGCGACGGCGCGCACGGTCGCCAGCGTGATGTTGCCGGAGGCCTCCAGCACGGCGCGGCCCTTCGCGAGCGCCACGGCCGCGCGCAGCGTCTGCGGCGCCATGTTGTCGAGCAGGATGGTATCGATGCCGAGCGCCAGCGCCTCTTCGAGCTGTTCGAGGCGATCGACCTCAAGCTCGATCTTCGCCATGTGTCCCAATCCGGCACGCACCCGCGCCACGGCCGGTGCGATGCCGCCGGCGGCAACGAGATGGTTGTCCTTGATCAGCACCGCATCGTCGAGGCCGAAGCGGTGGTTGAACCCGCCGCCGCAGCGCACCGCGTATTTCTCCAGCACGCGCAGGCCCGGCGTCGTCTTGCGGGTGCACACGATGCGCGCCTTGGTGCCGGCGACGGCTTCCACCAGCGCGCGGGTCGCCGTCGCGATGCCGCTCAGATGGCCGACGAAATTCAATGCCACGCGCTCGCCGGTGAGCACGCTGCGCGCCGGTCCGGCGATGCGGGCGAGCGCCGTGCCGGCGGCGACGGTCGATCCGTCGGCGGCGCCGACGTCGAACGTCACGGCGGGATCGACCAGGCGGAACGCGGCTTGCGCGGCGATCAGGCCGGCCACGGTGCCGCCATTGCGCGCGACGAGGCTGGCGCGGGCCTGCGCGTCTTGCGCCACGGTCAACTCGCTGGTGATATCGCCGGCGCGGCCGAGATCCTCCTCGAGCGCATGGCGCACGATGGGCTCGACCAGCAGCGCATGCGGCGGCCGCGCGAAGGGCAGCGCGGCGGCCATCAGCGCGCGGCGCGAAGGGCAGGCACCGGCGGGACATGCGCGGCGACGGCATCGGCATCGGCCAGCGTCATGAAATTGCGCGCCCCGGCCGGATCGGTCGCGGGGAAGTCGGTACGGTAGTGGCCGCCGCGGCTTTCGTGCCGCGCCAGCGCGCCGGCTGTCACCAGCTTGGCCGCCGCCACCATGTTCATCAGGGCCGGCTCCTGTGCGCCCACGCGTTCCAGCCGCGCGATCATGGCCAAGGCCTCGCCAAGACCGGCTTCGTCGCGCTCCAGTCCGACCAGCCGCGTCATCGCGCTGCGCAGCACATGCGGCGGCGCGTGCGAGGCGAAATGCTCGGGCGCGGGCGGGTTGCCGCGGCCGGGCCGCGCCAGCACCGTCGCGGCGATGTCGTCCGCCGTGCGGGCGCCGAAGACGATGGCTTCGAGCAGCGAGTTGGAGGCCAGCCGGTTGGCGCCGTGCAGGCCGGTCGAGGCGCATTCGCCGACGACCCACAGGCCTTGGAGCGAAGAGCGCCCGCGCGCGTCGCCGGCGATGCCGCCCATGTGGTAATGCGCGGCCGGCGCCACCGGGATGGGCTGCGTCGCCGGATCGATGCCCGCGGCGATGCAGGCCGCATACACCGTCGGGAAACGCCGCCCGAAGGACGCACCGATCGCCTTGGTGCAATCGAGAAAGGTCTTGTGACCCGCTGCCCGCTCGCGGTGCAGGGCGCGCGCAACCACGTCGCGCGGCGCCAGCTCGGCATCGCGATGCACCGCCGGCATGAAGCGGCGGCCGGTCTCGTCTATCAGGATCGCGCCTTCGCCGCGCAGCGCCTCGGTCGCCAGCGGCGCCGGGTCGCGGCCGATGTCGATGGCCGTGGGATGGAACTGGACGAATTCGGGATCGGCGATGATCGCGCCGGCCCGCGCCGCCATGCCGAGGCCTTCGCCGCGCGCTTCCAGGGGATTGGTGGTGACCGCGTAAAGCGCGCCGAGCCCGCCCGTCGCGAACACGATGGCCGGGGCGCGGAACAGGACGAGGCGGCAATTCGGTCCGCTGCCGGTGCGGGCGAACAGGCCGGCGACGCGGCCGTCCTCCACCGCCAGTTCGATGGCGTGATAGCCTTCAAGCAAGCAGATCGACGGCGTCGCCAGTGCCTGCGCCGCCAGCGTGCGCGAAATCTCCGCGCCGGCGCTGTCGCCCTTGATGTGCACGATGCGGTTGTGCGAATGCGCCGCCTCGCGGCCGAGGGCGAGCGTGCCGTCCGCCCTGCGGTCGAACGGCGCGCCATAGGCGATGAGGTCCTCGATCCGCGCAGGTGCCTCGCGCGCCACCAGCGCCGCGATGGCGGGATCGCACAGGCCGGCGCCGGCGCTCAGCGTGTCGGCGGCGTGATTCTGCCAGCTGTCGTCGGCGTCCATCGCCGCCGCGATGCCGCCCTGGGCCCAGGCGCTGGAGCCGCTGTCGCCCGGCCGCGAGCCGGCCAGCACGGTGACCGGAAAGGGCGCCAGCTTGAGCGCGGTGAAGAGCCCGGCAATGCCGGCGCCCAGGATCAGCGCACCCTTGCACTCGACGATGCTATCGACGGAACGGGCCATGTCACGCGGCTTTCTTCACGGGGAGCTTGACCGCGAGCATGCGGTCGATGGCGCGCTTGGCGCGAACCGAGATATCGGGATCGACGGTGACCTCGACGGTCATGGTCTGCAGCGCATGCAGGATCTTGTCGAGCGTGATGCGCTTCATGTGCGGGCACAGATTGCACGGCCGCACGAACTCGATGTCGGGATATTCGGCCGCGACGTTGTCGCTCATCGAGCATTCGGTGACCATCACGACGCGGCGGGGATGGCGGCTGCCGACATAGTCGATCAGCGCCGCGGTCGAGCCGGCGAAGTCGGCTTCGGCGACGACCTCGGGCGGGCATTCGGGATGCGCCAGCACGACGATGCCGGGATGCGCCGTGCGGTAGTCGCGGATCTGCGCCGCGGTGAAGCGCTCATGCACCTCGCAGGCGCCTTCCCAAGTGATCACCTTCACGCCGGTCAGGTTGGCGACGTTCTGCGCCAGGTATTTGTCCGGGATCATGATCACGGTGTCGGTGCCGTATTCGCGCGCGATCTCTTCCACCACCGCGACCGCGTTGGACGAGGTGCAGCAGACGTCGCTCTCCGCCTTCACCTCGGCGGAGGTGTTCACATAGGTCACGATCGGCAGGCCGGGATATTTCTGGCGCAGCAGGCGCACATCGGCGCCGGTGATCGACGCGGCCAGCGAGCAGCCGGCCTTGGGGTCGGGGATCAGGACGGTCTTGCCGGGCGAGAGGATCTTCGAGGTCTCCGCCATGAAGTGCACGCCGGCCTGGACGATCACCTGCGCCTGGGTCCGCGCCGCCTCGCGCGCCAGCGCCAGGCTGTCGCCGACGAAGTCCGAGACGCAGTGGAATATCTCCGGCGTCATGTAGTTGTGGCCGAGGATCACGGCATTCTTTTCGCGCTTGAGGCGATTGATCTCGGCGATCACCGGGGCGAAGACCGGCCACTCGATCTCCGGAATGACATGGCTGACTTTCCGGTAGAGGTCCTGCGTCGCACGCGCGACCGCCGGGGTGTAAGCCAATTCGACGCCCATCTGTACGCTCCCGTGCCCGTCCTTATTAATGCTCAACTTGAGCATATATATAGGCCGAAAATACCGGCCGTAAAGGGCCGGTGTCACATCGCAGTTATGCTACATCTGAGCATAAGTCTGTCAAGCCAGGGTGGAAAAAGCCGGATTTCTGCCGTTTCTTGGGCTGCGGCTTCGCCCTGCGCCTATCCGTCATTGGCCGGCAGACAATGCGGCCAGCTTCAGCACCGTGTTCCAATTCCGCGCCGTGCCGGGCATTCCCAGGTACCGTGCCAGCACCGCCGATGTCAGCTTCGACCGACCCATGCCGTCGGGATACAGCATGTAAGCGTGGCGGCCGCCGCCCTTCACGCATTCGTTTCCCCTGATCGCCGCCTGCAGCGTCGCATAGGCCGCGGGCGGCGGCGACTCGCGCAGGAACAGCACATGGACATGGCCCGGTTCGGCCTTCGCCTCCGGCGCAAAGGGATTCGCCGCGATGATGGCGTCGAGATCCTGGGGCGTACGCACGAGGATCTCGGTGTTCAGGTCGAACGCCTTCGCGCACAGGGTTTGGAGCGTCTTCTGCGTCGCGGCGGCCGACTGCGATCCGGCGTCGAACACCAGATTGCCGCTTTGCAGAAGGGTGCGGACGTTCTTGAAACCCGCTTTCTCGACCGCGGCGCGCAGATCGGCCATGGGCAGGATCGAGGTGCCGCCGACATTGACGGCGCGGAGCAGGGCAATCTGTATCGCCATGACCGCACTTTAGCACAGGTTTGGGCGTCAGCCCGCGAGCGGCAAGGCCGGGCACAGCTCGTCGTCGGCCGGGACGCCGGCGCCGATCGGGGTGAAATTGAAATGCGCAACCACCTTGGCCAACTCGCCCAGGATCGTCGCGACGCCCTCCGGCGGCAGGGCCGCGCCGGACGAGGCCATGAGACGCAGGGCCTGCACATGCACCGCGACGGGCTCAAGGTCGTCCATGCCGCGATTGAGCAGTCCGTCGGCGACGTCGCAAAGGCTGCGCGCCGCCACGTCGAGTCCGGTGAGATCGAACATGCCGGCCAGGGAGACGATCTGATCGGTCACGCGCAGCACCGAGGTGAGCTGGCCGCGGCCGAGTTTTGCGGCGGCGGCAGGCGCCGCGACGATCTTCTCGAGTTCGCCGATCGATCGGGCGATCTCGAGGGTGCTTTCGCCGCGCATCGTTTCGAGGCTCGCCTTGGCGCTTTCGATCGCGAGATCCCGCGGCATTCCGCCGGCACGCGCCGCAAGCTCGGAGAGGCGGGTCCGCGGAAAGAAGGTCCGTATCGGCGTGCTCATGATCGCTCCGCGGCGGCATTCGTTCTTTGGAGATTCTCGACCGCGCCGCCGCGCGGTGCGGCGCGGTCGGACTGCCGCCGGTATTGGCCGTTCGGCGGCGCGACAGTCTTGAACCGGCGATCGGGCCCGACATATTCGCCCGCATCGAGGAAGGGGCGGGTGGTGCGCGCGGCCCACATGATGCGGTCGAAGATATTTTGCGGCGAAATCGGTTTCTTGATGACGATATTGGCGCCGCTGTCGCGCGCGGTGGAGATCAGCCGCAACTGGGTGTAGCCCGACATCACGATGATCGGCACGAAGCGGAACGGGCTGTTCTCCTGCCGCCGCACCCATTTGATCAGCTCGGTGCCGGGCATGTCGGGCTGGGCGGCTTCGAAGATGCACAGATCGGCGTAGTGGTTTTCGAGGTAATGACGGGCCTGCGATCCCGTCTCGCACTGGGTCGGCGAGTCCATGCCGAAGCCGCGCAGCATGTGCGCCACGAGACCCCGGGTAAACGGATCGCTATCGACCAGCAGCGTGGTGACGTTTTTGAGGTTCAGCCTTGGCTGCGCCATCGCGGAATTGTCCTACACAGTCTCAGCGTCCGCATTGGTACGGAGCTGTCCGTTAATTTTCAGAGTAAACGGACGCTTTCCGGACCGTCGGGTCACCCAATTTGGGCAAGGCCGCGCTGGCGCACGCCGGTCCGCACCCCGGGGGCCGGACGCTCGCGCAGGACCTCGCGGCGGAAGCGGAACAGCTCGGCCGGGCGGCCGCGCGCCTTGATCCCGAACTTGCCGGTGCCCTCGACCAGGCCCTGGTCCTCCATCAGGCGGCGGAAATTCTGCTTGTGCAGCCTTATGCCGGAGATCGCTTCGACCGTGCGCTGAAGGTCGAGCAGGGTGAAGCTCGGCGGCATCACCTCGAACACCACCGGGCGGTACTTCATCTTGCCGCGCAGACGCGCGATGGCGGTCGCCAGGATGCGGCGATGGTCGAACATCATGCTGAGGCCGGGCACCGACGGGGACGGCGAGCCGGGCTTGCGCCCGTCGCGCAGGGCCTCGCGCACCAGGCCCGCCTCGTAGAGCAGCTCATAGCGTTCGAGCACTTTCTCCTCGTCCCACGCCAGGCCGTCCAGGCCGAAGCACAGCCGGATGCGCTCGCGGCGGCGTTCGGCGGTGTCGGCGTCGGGCGCCGCCTTGGCGAAGTGGCGCAGGGCCGGCTCGATCGCGGTGCCGATGATGGCGGGCTTGGCGTCGCGCCAATCCTCCCACGGGAAGTAGCGATACCAGTCGCTCCAATGGGTATCGGGGCTTTTGCGCTCGCCGGTCTGGCGGGTCAGCGCGAGATAGCCGACCGAGACCACGCGGGTGCCTTCGTCGGGGGTCGGCAGATGGCGGCCGCGGTCGCCGAACGTATAGAGCTGCTCGGCATAGCCCAGATCGAGCCGGGTCTGCTCGCCGACCCAGCGGCGCAACCCGCTGTCCAGGGTGCGGTGATTCAGCGGGTCGAACGGACCGAAGGGGAGCGAATCCTCGACCTCCGGATGCTGGACGACGAGGACACAGGGCCGCTCGTCGGCGACGGACACGATCGCGGCCGACAGGCCGATGCTGACGACATGTTGCGGCCGCCCGCTCACAGCCCCACCAGGGGAAATTCGACCAGTTCGCCTTCTTCCACCGGCCGTCCGGCGCCGATCGCCTTGATCGCCTCGACCATGCGGCCCTGACGGCCGAGCAAATCGTCGGCGTGGCGGACGAGCAGCGCGTTGGGATAGGCATGCGCCGCGCGGGCCCGGATCGCCCTGGCGGCCAGGAGTTCGCTGCCGCGTCCCAGCCGGTCGCACAGTATTATATAAGTGGCGGCCATCGAACGGCTGACGCCCGCCCAGCAATGGACGAGCATCGGCGCTTCCGCCGGCCAGGTGCGCGCGAAGCCGAGCAAGGCTTCGACATGGGCGCGCTCGGGCGGCGTTTCGCCGTCATTCGCGTCCACGACGTCGTTCATGCCGAGGCGCAAATGGCGCTCCGGCGGGAAACCGGCCGGGGTATCGATCAGATGCTCGGGCGAAAGCAGCGTCACCAGATGCGACGGACGGTGGTCGCGGAGGACGTCCTCGACGGCGGAGAGGGGCGAGACCAGGATTCGCGGCATGCCCTTAGCTAGCGGAGGAAAGCGACGGGTTAAAGGCTAGCGAGTCAATCTGTCGAACCTTTCCAGGAACAGGGCCTGGGCGTCGGCCGTCGGCAGCGGCACCAGTTTGGGAGTGCGCACGGACAGGGGCGGGACGACGAACAGCTTGCGGGCGACCGCCATCTCGAAGCCGGCGAGCTGGGTCGCCTCGAAATAGGCGGCGATCAGATCCGCCTTCTTGAACAGCTTGACCAGGGTTTCCGGCAGGGCCGCCGGAAGGCTGAAGCGCAAGTGAATTGCACTCTGAAGTTTCCGCTCCAACATCTTGTAATCAATGCCGATTGCGATCTTGAACGGCGAGATGAGGTCACCGATCACATATTCCGGCGCGTCGTGCAGAAGCGCCATCAGGCGGGTTTCGCGGGTCAGACCCGGCCTGAGCTCGGCGGTGATCCGTTCGACCAGGACACAGTGCTGGGCGACCGAAAAAGCGTGCTCCCCCTTGGTCTGGCCGTTCCAGCGCGCCACCCGGGCCAGGCCGTGTGCGATGTCGGCGATCTCGACGTCGAGCGGCGCGGGATCGAGGAGGTCGAGGCGGCGTCCGCTCAGCATGCGCTGCCAGGCGCGCGGTTTGTCCTTGGCCATCCGTAAATCCCGATTCGAAGGTTGCCGGTTTACCCTAATTGCGCTTTGCCGCGCGAGGGGCGCCGCCGCGGTTGCTAGGTTGTCCGCGAAGCGCGCCGGAAAGGCGCGCCGGGGCCTGCACTTATATGGAATCGCAATGAGCGTGACGCCGTTGGAGGCAGAAAGGCTGCGGCTGGTCACCGACGGCGCGCGGCTGCCTTTCGAGACGACCGCAAGCCTGCCCGAGCCGCCGATGCCGGTCGGCCAGGCGCGCGCGATGCGCGCCCTGCATTTCGGAGCCGGCATGGCCCAGCCGGGCTACAATATCTTCGTCACCGGACCGCAGGGCTGCGGCAAGCGCAGTGCGGTGAAGCGGGCGCTCGAGATTCTGGCATCGGCGATGCCGGCGCCGCTGGATCTCGCCTATGTCTTCAACTTTGCCGAGCCGCACCGGCCGCGCGCCCTGCATTTCGCGGCCGGCGACGGGGTGCATTTCCGCGATGCGATGGCGGCGTTCGTCGCCGGGCTCAAGGGCACGATGGCGCGGCTGTTCGACAGCGCCGACTATCGCCGCCGCCGCGCCGCGCTGGAGCAGGATTTTCACGCCGCCGCCGAAGCCGCCGTCGATGCGCTGCGCCGCGAGGGCGAAGTCCACGGCCTGGCGCTGGTCGAGCTGACGCAGGGCGGGTTCGATTTCCGTCCCGTGCGCGACGGCCTGCCGCTGTCCGACGGCGACAAGCAGGCCCTCTCGATACCGGAGCGCAACCGGCTGGCGGTGCAGACGCGCGCGCTGCGCGGGGCGCTCGACGGCGCGGTGGAACGGATGGAGGCGCTGCGCCTCGAAATCGTGGACAAGATCCATTCGCTCGACCGCGAATTGGGCGAGGCGGCGTTGCGCGCGCTCGTCGCGCCGTTGCAGCAGCGCTTCATCCAGCATCGCGAGGCCCATGCCTATCTCGACGACGTCCTGAAGGACGTGCTGGGCCAGCGCGAGGCGCTCCAGGCCGTGGCGCGCACCGAGGATCGGGGGCGGCGCGAGGCCGTGCCGTTGCACCGCTACGAGGTCAACCTGATCGTCGATCATGGCGGGCGCAAAGGCACGCCGGTGGTCTCGCTCGGCCTGCCGTCGCTCTCCCAGCTGGTCGGCAGGGTGGAGCATGTGACGGTGCTGATGACGCCGGTCACCGATTTTCGCCACATCAAGCCCGGCGCGCTGCATGCCGCCAATGGCGGGTTCCTGCTGATCGACGCGCTCGACCTCATCCGCCAGGATCAGGCCTGGGAGGCGCTGAAGCGCGCGCTCAAGGCGCAGCGCATCCGGATCGAGAGCGCGTCCGATTTCCACGACCGCGGCCAGGGCGTGAGCCTTCAGCCCGAAGCGGTGCCGCTCGACATCAAGATCGTGCTGTTCGGCGAGGTCTGGGTCCATCAGCGGCTGGCGCAGCTCGATGCGGAATTCGCCGACCTCTTCAAGGTGCAGGCCGATTTCTCCACCACCGCGCCGCGCGACGACGCGTCTTGCACCGATCTGCTCGCCACCATGGCGTCGATCGCGCGCACCGAAGGCCTCAAGCAGCTCGACCGTGGCGGCGCGGCCAGGCTGATCGACGAGGCCTCGCGCCTCGCCGGCGATGCGGAGAAGATCAGCATACGCACGGGGCGGCTCGCCGACCTGCTGCGCGAAGGCGATCACTATGCCGGGCTGGGCGGGCGTACGCTGGTCGGCGCCGGCGACATCGCCCGCGCCGTGGCGGCAAAGGAGGACCGTTCGGGCCGCTTCAGGGCGCTGGAGCACGAATTGGTGCAGCGGCGGATCGTGTTCGTCGATACCGACGGGGCCAAGGCGGGACAGGTCAATGGCCTCACCGTGCTCAGCGCCGCCGGCTTTGCGTTCGGCATGCCGGCGCGGATCACGGCCCAGGTCGCGTCCGGCGAGGGCCGCATCGTCGATATCGAGCGGGTGGCGAAATTCAGCGGCCCCAGCCACGTCAAGGGCGTGCAGATCCTGTCGGGCTATCTGAACGGCATGTACGCCACCGGCCGGCCGCTTTCGATATCGGCCTCCGTCGCCTTCGAACAGTCCTACGGCCCGATCGACGGCGACAGCGCCTCGGCGGCGGAGCTGATCGCGATCCTGTCGGCCGTCGCCGGCGTCCCGGTGCGCCAGGGCCTGGCGATCACCGGCTCGATCGACCAGCACGGGCGGATGCAGCCCATCGGCGGCGCCAACGAGAAGATCGAGGGCTTCTTCGACATCTGCGCGGCGCGGGGCCTGGGCGGCCATCACGGCGTCATCATCCCCAAGGCCAATGTCGTGACCCTGATGCTGCGCGACGATGTGGTGGAGGCGGCGCGGCGGGGCGCGTTCCGGATCCATGCGGTCGAGACGGTGGACGAAGCGATCGCCGTCCTGACGGGCATGCGCGCCGGCGCCCGGAACCGTCGCGGCAATTTCGCGCGCGGGACCTTCAATCGCCGCGTGCACGACCGCTTGATCGACTTCGCGCGTCCGCGCGTCCTCAAGCCGGTCCGCCTCGACGCATGGTGGCGGATCTAGACCGCGGAAGGACTGCCGGCTGGCGCCGGCGGAGCGATACGCTAGTCTGCGCCTTCCCTTTTCGGAGTTGCGCGATGTCCTTCGTCAAGATCCTGGCGCCGCTGATCGGCAGCCCGCGCGATCTCGCGGTGGTGGCGAGCGCCTTTGCCGCCGCCAAGCCGTTTCACGCCCATGTCGCGGCGCTGTTCGTGCGCCCCGACGCCGCCGAGGCGGTGCCGTTCTACGGCGAAAGCGTATCGCCCCAGGTGATGCAGGACATCGCGGAGGCGTCGCGCAAGGCCGCCGATGTGGCCAGCAGGCAGGCGCAGGCCGCCCTCGCCGCCGGCGCGAAAGAGGCCGGCGCCGAACTCGTCGCGGCGCCCGAGATCGGCGCCGCGGCGACGGCATCGTTCCGCGAGGTGACGGGCAATTTCGCCGATCAGGTGGCGCTCGCCGCGCGGCTTTGCGATCTGGTGGTGTTCGGTCCGTTGAAGGAAGGCGATCGGCCCGGGCTGACCGACGCGTTCGAGGCGACGCTCCTGGAAACGGGCCGGCCGGTGCTTCTCAGCCCCTATGCGGCGCCGGTGACGTTCTGCAAGAAGATCGCGCTCGCCTGGAACGACAGCGTGGCGTCGGCGCATGCGGTGACCGCGGCGCTGCCGCTGCTCCACTGCGCCGAGAGCGTCGAGGTGCTGGCGGTCTCGCGGCAGAAGGACGAGGCGATCGATACCGGCGAGCTTCTCACCTATCTGAAGCTGCACGGCGTCGCGGCCACGGCCCGGGCGGTGGACGCCCGCAACCGCGTGGTCGGCGAGGTGCTGCTGGAGGAGGCCGCCAAATGCGGCGCCGGCCTGCTGGCCGCCGGCGGCTACGGCCATAGCCGGCTGCGCGAGATGTTCTTCTCCGGCGTCACGCGCCACGTGGTGAGCCACGCGACGCTGCCGCTGTTCCTGGTGCACTGAGGCCGCCGTTACAGCTTGCGCAGGATGACGCTGCCGACCGAATAGCCGGCCCCGAACGAGCACAGCAGCCCGAAATCGCCCTTGGCGAGGTCGGCATTGTATTTGTGGAAGGCGATCACCGAGCCGGCCGAGCTGGTGTTGGCGTATTCGTCCAGGATGTTGGGCGCCTCGCCGGGCAGCGGATCGCGGCCCAGCACGCGCCGCGCGATCATCTCGTTCATGCCCAGATTGGCCTGGTGCAGCCACAGCCGTGTCAGGTCGGAGGGTGCGACGGCGTTGTCGGCAAGATGGCCGAGGATCAGCTCCGCCACCATCGGCACGACTTCCTTGAACACCTTGCGGCCTTCCTGGACGAACAGCTTGTCGGGTTTGCCGATGCCGTCCGGCGCGGTGCGATTGAGGAAGCCGAAATTGTTGCGGATGTTGTTGGAGAATTTGGTCTTGAGCCGCGTCGCCACGATTTCCCAGCCATGGCTGCCCTGCGCCGTCTCGGCGCGCTCGACGACGAAGGCGGTGGCGACGTCGCCGAAGATGAAATGGCTGTCGCGGTCGCGGAAGTTGAGATGGCCCGAGCAGATCTCGGGATTGCACACCAGGATGGCGCGGCCATGGCCGTTCGCCACCATGTCGGCGGCGGTCTGCAGCGCGAAGGTGGCGGACGAGCAGGCGACGTTCATGTCGAAGCCGAACCCGTCGATGCCCAGCGCGTCCTGCACCTCGATCGCCATGGCGGGATAGGCGCGCTGCATGTTGGAGGCGCCGACCAGCACGCCGTCGATGTCCTCGGGCCTGCGGTCGGCCGCCTTCAGCGCGTCGCGCGCGGCGCTGACCGCCATCTCGGCCAGGATCGAGATCCGGTCGTTGGGCCGCTCCGGAACGCGCGGGCACATGATGTCGGGATCGAGCACGCCGGCCTTGTCCACGACGTAGCGGGCCTTGATGCCCGACGCCTTGACGATGAATTCCGCCGACGACTCGACGAGCGCCGCCGCCGTCCCGGCCGCGATCGCTTCGCCATTGGCGGCGTTGGTCTTGCGGACATAGGCGTTGAAGGCCGTGACCAGCTCTTCATTGGTGATGGCATGCGGCGGCGTGTACAGCCCCGTCCCGCTTATGGCCAGCGTGCCCAAGACCTGCCATCCCCTTGATATCGCAGCATCCAAGGCTGACGCAGCGGGGCCGCAAAGGCAAGCTATTCACCATACGATAAACCGCCCGTTCAGACATTGGCCTCTACAAGGATGCAGGCGTTGTGCGTTGCGGCGCCATTGGGGGCGGTGTGGATTTGACGTTGACGAGTTCGAGTGCCTCACGCCCGGGCTTCGCGGTCGCGCTGGTGGCGCTGGCCGGCGGCGCCCTGATGGCGCTGGCCGCGACGCGCCTGCCGGCCAGCGGAGCGTTCGCCGCGCTGTCGATCTTCGCGGCGCTCGGCGGCGCCATTTTCGGCCTGAACCGCCTGGCCGAGCGCAGCGACGATCGCCTGCTCGCGGGCGAGGGGAGTTATCGCGCCTTCTTCGAACACGCCATAGAGGGCATTTTCCGCACCGCGCCGGATGGCCATTATATCGACGCCAATCCGGCGCTGGCGCGGATTTACGGTTATGCCAATGCCGCCGCACTGCGGGCGGGGCTGACCAACATTGCCGACCAGCTCTATGTCGATCCGTCGCGCCGCGCCGAGTTCCAGGCGCTGATGCAGGCCAACGATCGGGTAAGCGCGTTCGAATCCGAAATCCGCCGCCGCGACGGCTCGACCATCTGGATATCGGAGAACGCGCGCGCGGTGCGCGACTGGACCGGCCGCATCGTCTGCTACGAAGGCACGGTCGAGGACGTGACCGGGCGCTATGCCGCGCAGCGCGCCATGCGCAAGGCGCTGGCCGAGGCCGAGGAGGCGAGCCGCGCCAAGAGCGCCTTCCTCGCCGCCATGAGCCATGAATTGAAGACGCCGCTGAACGCGGTGCTCGGCTTCTCCGAGATCATCAAGGACGAGGTCCTGGGACCGATCACGCCGGCGAGATACCGCGCCTATGCCAGCGACATCCATGCCAGCGGGACGCGGCTGCACGGCATCATCAGCGACGTGCTCGACGTGGCGCGGCTGTCCGGCGGCGCGATCACGCTGCAGGCGCGGACCTATTCGCCCGCGGTCTTGGCGGAAGAGGCACTGACCACGGCGCGGATCGCGACCAAGGACCGCCGCGCCGTGACGATGGAGATGGCGGCCGGGCTGCCCTTCGTCGATGTCGATCCCCAGCGCCTGCAGCAATGTCTCGCGAACATCCTGTGCAATGCGCTCAAATTCACGCCGGAGACCGGCGAGGTCACGGTGCGTGCCTGGCAGGACGCGGGCGGCGGCGTCTCCTTCGCGGTGAAGGACAAGGGCATCGGCATGGACCGCGAGAAGATCGCCGCGGCGCTGGAGCCGTTCCGCCAGCTCGACGGCTCGCTGGCCCGGCGCTTCGAAGGCGCCGGTCTCGGCCTTTCCATTGCCAAGTCGCTGGTCGAACTGCATGGCGGAACGCTCGCCATCGAGAGCGCGGTGGGGGCGGGCACGACGGTCACCCTCGCCCTGCCGCCGGCCCGCACCAGCGCAAGGCTGGCCCGCGCCAGCTAAGTCTCGCCTTCGCGGCCGCCGGACGTTAAGAACGCGGCATGGACGGCAAGACGGCACTCGTGCTTTTTTCCGGCGGACAGGATTCGACCACCTGCCTCGCCTGGGCGTTGACGCGTTTCGCGCATGTGGAGACGGTCGGTTTCGACTATGGCCAGCGCCATGTCGCCGAGCTGGCGGCGCGGCCGCGCGTGCGGGCCGCCTTGGCGGGCTTTGCGCAATGGTCGCACCGGCTGGGCGAAGACCATCTGGTCCCGATCGATACGCTCAAGGCCATCGGCGGCACGGCGCTGACCGACGACGTGGCGATCGGGATGGGCGCCCACGGCCTGCCGACGACCTTCGTGCCGGGGCGCAATGTGATGTTCCTCGCCGCGGCGGCGGCGCTCGGCTACCGCCGCGGGATCTGCGATCTGGTCGGCGGCATGTGCGAGACCGATTTCTCCGGCTATCCCGACTGCCGCGACGAGACCATCAAGGCGACGGCGCGGGCGCTGTCGCTGGGACTCGACCGCGAAACGCGCGTGCATACGCCGCTGATGTGGATCGACAAGGCGACGACCTGGACGCTCGCGGAGGAATTGGGCGGCGCGGCGCTGATCGATCTGATCGTGCGCGAGACCGTCACCTGCTACAATGGCGATCCGACGCCCCATGATTGGGGCCGGGGCTGCGGCAGCTGTCCGGCCTGCGACCTGCGCGCCGGGGGCTACGCGAAATACCGCGGCGCGTGACGTGACCTACTCGGCGAAGGAAATCTATTACACGCTGCAGGGCGAGGGCGCGCAGGCGGGCCGCGCCGCCGTGTTCCTGCGCTTCGCCGGCTGCAATCTGTGGAGCGGGCTGGAGCGCGACCGCGCGACGGCCGTCTGCCGGTTCTGCGACACCGATTTCGTCGGCATGGACGGACCGGGCGGCGGCAAGTTCGCGACCGCCGATCTTCTCGCCGCGGCGGTGGCGCGGAAATGGCCGGGCGGCGGAAAGCCCTATGTCGTGTGCACCGGCGGCGAGCCGCTGCTGCAGCTCGACGACGCGGCCATCGCGGCGCTGCATGCGCGCGGCTTCGAGATCGGGATCGAGACCAACGGCACGCAAATGCCGCCGCCCGGCATCGACTGGATCTGCGTCAGCCCCAAGGCGGACGGTGATCTCGTCCTAACGCGCGGCAACGAACTCAAGCTGATCTATCCGCAGGACGGCGCCGCGCCGGAGCGCTATGCCGCTCTCGCCTTCGAGCACTTCTTCCTGCAGCCGATGGACAACCCCGCGCGCGACGCGAACACCGCCGCCGCGACCGCTTACTGCCTGGCCCATCCGCAATGGCGCTTGAGCCTGCAGACCCACAAGCTCATCGGGATTCGCTAAACGAACGTCTCCACCTTGCGGCGGCGGGCATCACCCTTCGGCGTGCGGGCGCGCAGGTCGTCGAGCAGGTCGCGCTTCATCGCGGCGGCGGAGGGATCGTCCCACAGATTGCGCCATTGCCGCGGATCGTTCTCAAGATCGTAGAGCTCGCCCTCGCTGCCGTCATAGATCGAGGTCTTTTCATAGGCGGTGATCGTCCAGCCGTCGCGATGCAGCGAGCGCAGCGACACCGAGACGCCGTCGAATTCGCTGTCCCATTCGGTGAACACGGCCTCGCGCCGTCCCGCCGCCGCGGCGTCGCGGGGCAGGGCGCTGCCTTCCATCCAGTCGGGCTTGTCGATGCCGGCGATGGCGCAAAAGGTCGGCGCGAAATCGACCTGGCCGACCGGCGCATCGAACGCCGCCGGCGCCACGCCGGCCTTCGGCGCCGGGCGCCAGATCAGCGGCAGCCGCATCAGGCTGTCGACATGGTGCGGCCACGTGAACAGCAGGCCGAAATCGCCCTGGAATTCGCCGTGATCGGTCGAGAAGATCACATCGGTGTCGCCGTCCCAGCCGCGCGCGCCGATCCGCGCCATCACGCGGCCGACCGCCTCGTCGATCAGCTCGTTCTTGACATGCGTCATCGCATCGATCTCGCGGAGCTGGTCGGTGGTCAGCGTCGAGGGATTCCACTTCGGCGGCGCCTCGTAGCAGGTCATGCGCTCGCCCAGCCACCAGTCGCGCCAATGATGCGGTTTTCCCGAGAGGATTTCGTCGATCTTGTCGGCCGAGCCGGGATAGCCCGCCGGCACCGGCAATTCTCGCCAATCGTGCCGGTGCAGCTCGCCCTGCGGCGGGTCCCAGGGATGGTGCGGATCGGGAAAGCTCATCCACACGAACCAGTCCGCGTCGGCCTCCAGCGAGTCGAGATAGGCGATGGTGCGCTCGGCGACCCAGTCGGTGTGATAGAGGCCACGCGGCGTCGGGTTGCGCTTGACCTGCACCGCGCCGGTATCGCCCGCGCCGAACGAGTTCTGGAAGAAATCGCCGCCGAGCACGGGATAGAAATTGTCGAGCACCTCGGGATGCTCCTTCATCAGCCATTGCGCATAGTGCAGCGGCCCGCGCGCGCCATGCGCCGCCAGCTCCATGTGATCGAAGCCGCGATGCGGCCCGAACCTGCCTTCGCGTCCCATCCGGTTCTCGGCATAGCGCAGCTGCAGGTCCAGGAACGGCTCGAAATGCGCCTTGCCGATCAGCGCGGTGCGGTAGTTCTTCTCCTCCTTCAGCAGGCGCGCGACCGAGGGCGCATCGTCCGGCAGCGGCACGCCGTTCATCCACACGCCATGGGTGGTGACATATTGCCCGGTGATCATGGTGGCGCGCGCCGGCATGCAGACGACGTTCTGGGCGTGGCAGCGCGTATAGTTGATGCCGGCCCTCGCCAGCGCGTCGATGTTCGGGGTGCGCGCGATTGTCTGGCCGTTCGCCCCGATGGCGTCGAAGCGCATCTGGTCGGTGGTGATGAAGAGGATCTTGCGGCCCATGGCCCTTGCTCAGAAGCGGCTGACGATCTTGTCCAGGTCCGGCCGCACGCGTTCCTCCAGCGGCACCGCCGAGGTGCCGATGTAAACGAAGCCGGCGATGCGATCGCCGGGTTTCAGCCCGATGCGCTCCTTCACCAGCGCGTTGAACGCGCACCACTCCGTCAGCCAGTTGGCGACGAAGCCCAGCGCATGGCTCGCGATCAGCATGTTCTGGCACACGGCGCCGGCCGACAGGACCTGCTCCCATTCCGGGATCGGGATCGCTTCCTTGACCCGGCTCACCACGGCGATCACCACCGGCGCGCGCTCGAAGCGGTGACGCTCCAGCGCCAGGCGTTCCTCGCTCGCGGCGCCCGGCTCGCTCTCTTTCAGGCTCTCGGCCAGGATGTCGCCCATGCGGCGGCGCGCATCGCCTTCGAACAGGATGAAGCGCCAGGGGAACAGCTTGCCATGGTCGGGAACCCGCGCGGAGGCCGCCAGGATGGTGTCGAGCTGCGCCTGCGACGGTCCGGGGCCGGTCATGGCCTTGGCCGAGCCGGAGCGGCGGGTCAGCAGCAGATCGATGGCATCGGGGGCGGGACGGTTGAGGGCGGGCATTGCAGTATCCATAACGGGCCTATGCGACGGGCAGGGCTGGGAAAGCCGCCGTCCGGTCCTATCTAAGCCGGAGCGGGGAGCGATACGAGAGGCTTTTTGCGCCCTTCACCGTCCTGACGCGTTCTTTTGTAACAAGACATCGGCGCTGCTATAAGGCGCCTTCCTGGGAGGGACCATGGCCGTCATCCGCGAGAAAATCGCCACCTGCGATCCGATCTGGGCCGCGACGCGCGAGCAGGCCGAGGCCCTGGCGTCGAGCGAGCCGGCGCTGGCCAGTTTCGTGCACGCCACCGTGCTCAAGCACGACCGGCTTGAGGACGCGCTATCCTATCACCTGGCCAAGAAGATCGGTTCCGAAGACCTTCCGGCGATGACCGCGCGCGAGATCTTCGAAGATGCGCTCGAGGCCGATCCCGGAATCGGCACCGCGGTGCGTGCGGACCTGTCGGCGGTGTTCGAGCGCGATCCGGCCTGCAACAGCTATCTGGAGGCCTTCCTCTTCTACAAGGGCTTCCATGCGCTGCAATGCTATCGCATCGCGCATTGGCTGTGGACCCAGAACCGCCATTCCATGTCGCTGTTCTTCCAGAGCCGCATCTCGCAGGAATTCGCCGTCGATATCCATCCCGCCGCGCGCCTCGGCAAGGGCATCATGATGGATCACGCCACCGGCGTGGTGATCGGCGAGACGGCGGTGGTCGAGGACGACGTCTCCATGCTGCACGGCGTAACGCTGGGCGGCACCGGCAAGGAGAACGGCGACCGCCATCCCAAGGTTCGGCGCGGCGTTCTGCTGTCGATGGGCGCGTCGGTTCTGGGCAATATCGAGATCGGCGAGTACAGCCGCGTCGGCGCCGGCAGCGTGGTGCTGAAACCGGTGCCGCCCGGCTGCACCGCGGTCGGCATCCCCGCGCGGCTGACCAACTGCGCCGGCGCGGACCGGCCGTCGCAGGAGATGAACCAGCTCATCGATCTGGAGATCGACAAGAGCGGCTGAACAACGCCATGCGCCTGGTCTTGCCGGTCGTCCCGGGCGGCTACATCAAATCCTTCAGCTTTAGCAGCATGAGCGCCGTCGTCACCATCGGCTTGCGCAGCCACGGCCCGCCGGGGAATCTGCGCGCCGGCACGCGCGCCAGGACGTCGAAGCGCTCCGGATTTCCCAGTGCGGCTTCCGCCATCGCCTTGCCGCCCAGCACCGACAGCGCCACGCCATGGCCGGAATATCCGTGCCCGAACAGAACGCGCTCGGACAGCCGCCCGAAATGCGGCATGCGTGTCCGCGTGATGCCGACCGTCCCCGACCAGGCATGGTCGATCGGCGTGCCGGCCAGGGCGGGGAACACGCGCAGCAGGCGCGGGCGCACCAGCGCGGCGACGTCGCGCGGCGGGGTCCAATAGCTCTCGCGGCCCGCGAACAGGAGCCGTCCGTCGGCGCTCTTGCGGTAATAGTCGAGCACATGGCGCGTATCGGCGACCGCGATGTCGCTGGGAAGAACGTTCGCGTCCGGGCTCAGCGGCGCGGTGGCGACGATGAAGCTTTCGACATGGGCGATATAGGGCGCCAGCTCCGGCGCCAGCGCGGCGCTGAAGGCATCGCAGGCCAGGACGACATGATCGGCGACGATGTCGCCTTGCGCGCAGCGGATCGTCACGGGCGCCGTGCGCTCGATGCTCCGAACGCGGCTGTTCTCGAACAGAAGGGCGCCGGCCGCCGCCGCATCCGCGGCCAGGCGGCGCGCGAATTTGAGCGGATGCAGATGGCCGCCGCCGCCGTCGAGGCGCGCCGCCCTGTAGACCGAGGTGCCCAGCATCGCCGTTGCCGCGCCCCGGTCGAGCATGCGCAACTCGCCATAGCCGTATTGCGCTTGCAGATATTCGGCGTCGTCCGCCAGTGCCCGCGCGGCGCGGTGGTTGTGCGCCGCGATCGCCAGCCCGCGCCTGAGATCGCAGTCCGCGGCGGCCAGGTCGAACACCAGCGCACGCGCCTCCTCGCTCAGGCGCCACAGATCGCGCGCATGAGTCTCGCCGAGCCAGGCCCCGAGCTCCGCCTGGTCCTTGCGATGGCCCGGATGGATCTGGCCGCCATTGCGGCCCGACGCCGCGTAGCCGATCGTTTCGGCTTCGACCAGCGCGACCTTGGCGCCGGTCCGCGCGGCGTGCAGCGCGGCGGAAAGCCCGGTGAAGCCGCCGCCCACC
>DASWOE010000076.1:0-7028 GCA_036398875.1 Rhizomicrobium sp. | reverse complement strand
GAGGATCGCGCCCGACGAGCCGACCAGGGCGCCGGTGATGATGAGCGCCGAATTCTCCAGCGTGAAGCCCATCGCCGCCGCGGCCCAGCCCGAATAGGAATTGAGCATCGAGACCACGACCGGCATGTCGGCACCGCCGATGGGAATGATGAGCGTGATGCCGAACACGAAGCTGAGCACGGCGATGGCCCAGAACGCCCATACCGGCTGCTGCATCACCAGGATGACGATCAGCACCACGATGCCGAGCGCAATCAGGATATTGAGCAGATGGCGCGCGGGCAGCAGGATCGACGCGCCGCTCATATTGCCGTTGAGCTTGGCGAAGGCGATCAGCGATCCGGCGAAGGTGATGGCGCCGATGGCGGTGCCCAGGCTCATCTCGATCAGGCTTTGCGTGCGGATCGCGCCTTCGGCGCCGATGCCATAGGCCTCCGGCGAATAGAACGCCGCCGCCGCCACCAGCACGGCGGCGAGGCCGACGAGGCTGTGGAAGGCGGCCACGAGTTGCGGCATGGCGGTCATGGCGATGCGCCGGGCGATCACCGCGCCGATGCCGCCGCCGATGGCGACGCCGGCGACGATCAGGCCCCAGGTCAAGCCATCGACAATGTCGGACACCCACAACGTCGTGGCGACGGCGATCACCATGCCGATCATGCCGTTGCGGTTGCCGGCGCGGCTCGACGCCGGCGACGACAGCCCGCGCAAGGCCAGGATGAAGAGGACGCCCGAGACGAGATAGGCGAGGGCTGCGATATCGGCTTTCATGCGCGCGCTTCCGCCTTGGCGCGGCGGCTGACCGCCACGCTTGCCGCCGCCAAGGCCGCCAGCGCGACGAACAGGGCGTTGATGCGCGAGAGGCCGCTCATTTCGCCCCCTTCTTCTTGTACATCGCGAGCATGCGCGCGGTGACGAGGAAGCCGCCGAAGATGTTCACGGATGCCAGGATCAGGGCGCCGAAGCCGAGCCCCTTGGAGACCCAGGACCCGGAATCGAGCACCGGCACCGCCACCGCGATCAGCGCGCCGACCACGATCACCGAGGAGATCGCGTTGGTCACCGCCATCAGCGGCGTGTGCAGCGCCGGCGTCACCGCCCACACCACGAAATAGCCGACGAAGATCGCCAGCACGAAGATCGTCAGGCGGAAGACGATGGGATCGACCAGTTCCATTTCTAGCCCTTCAAGCTCGGATGCACGACTTGGCCGTCGCGCGTCAGGCCGGCGCCCTTGACGATCTCGTCGTCCCAGTTGAGGGCGAGCGCGCCGGTCTTCTTGTCCACGATCAGCGTGATGAAATTCAGCAGGTTGCGGGCATAGAGCGACGACGCATCGACCGCCAGGCGGCCCGGCAAATTGGTGTAGCCCATGAGCGTCACGCCGTGGATCTCGTAGACCTCGCCCGCCCTGGTCAGCGGCGTGTTGCCGCCCTGCTCCGCCGCCAGATCGACGATCACCGAGCCCGGCTTCATCGTCTTGATCATCTCTTCGGTGACCAGCACCGGCGCCTTGCGGCCCGGAATCAGCGCCGTGGTGATCACGATGTCCTGCTTGCGGATCGTCTCGGCGATCAGCGCCGCCTGCTTGGCCTGATATTCCTCGCTCATCGGCTTGGCGTAGCCGGCGGCGGTCTGGGCGTTCTTGAACTCCTCGTCCATCACCGCGACGAAGGTGGCGCCGAGCGATTCGACCTGTTCCTTGGTGGCGGGACGAACATCGGTCGCCGAGACGATGGCGCCGAGGCGGCGCGCGGTGGCGATCGCCTGCAGGCCCGCCACGCCGACGCCCATCACCAGCACCCGCGCCGGCGCGATGGTGCCGGCCGCCGTCATCATCATCGGCATGGCGCGGCCGAACTGCGCCGCCGCGTCGATCACCGCCTTGTAGCCGGCGAGGTTCGCCTGGCTCGACAGCACGTCCATGGACTGGGCGCGGGAAATGCGCGGCAGCAATTCCATCGCGAAGGCATCGACGCCCTGCGCCGCCAGCTTCGCCGGCGTTTCCTTATCCGCATAAGGCGCAAGAAGCGCAGCCAGCACCGCGCCTTTCTTCATCCGGGCAATCTGAGACGCATCGGGGGCGCGGACGCAAAGCACCACATCGGCATCGGCGAGCACCGCGTCGGCGTCCGGCGCGATCGCCGCCCCGGCCGCCGAGAAATCCGCATCCGACATCCGCGCCGCCGCGCCGGCGCCGGCCTCGACCGCAATGTCGAAACCCAGCGCCTTGAGCTTCTTGGCCGTGTCGGGCGAGGCGGCGACGCGCGTTTCGCCGTCGCGGCGCTCCTTGAGGATGGCGAGTTTCATCGCGCGTATTTGCGTCAGCCGTGGGTACGGAACAGGGCGAGGCCGATCATGATCAGGCCGATGCCGATGGCCGACCATTTGACGAAGGCCGTGAACCCGGCCCAGGCCTTCACATGCTCGCTGATGTCCATCGTGCCCGGTGTGTAATCGCCGTGAGAATCGCCATGTGCGGCCATGAAAGTCCCCGTAAGCGCAACAACCGTTGCGCGCCAATCAAAGAATCCAAGCGGGCGGGACTATAGCAAGGGCTGTCCGGCAGACAACGCGAAAAACCGCCTTTTTCAGGCCGGTTTGCGCTTCGCAGTCGAATGCTCCCAATCGGCCAGCAAGGCGCGCAGCGCCGCCACCAGCGCCAGCGGCTGGTCGAGCATGATGTGATGCTGCGCCTGCGGGATCTCGACCACCGGCGCCGAGCGGCCGAGCAGCTCGAACATGTAGGCGCCGATCTCCGGCGGCAGCAGCACCGAATGCTCGCCCCGGAAGACCGCGATGCGGCAGCGCATCGCCTTCAGCCGCTCGGCCATGTCGCCGATGGAGAAGCGCTGCCAGATGGCCGGATCGAACTTCCAGGTGAAACCGGTTCCGCCGTCGTCCTGCGGCACCTCCTTCAAGGAATGGCGCGCCACCCAATCGAGGAGGTAGAGATTGTCGCAGGTCTGCGGCGGCATCAGGCGAAACCGCGCCATCGCCGCGCCCAGGCCGGGATAGATGTTGTGGGGCCGCAGCGGCCGGTTGGGCGGGCCGCCGGGACGGTCGGGCGGGTTGACCGGCGAATCGACGATCACCACGCCCTTGAGACGGTCGCCATAAAGTCCGCCGGTCAGCATGGTGACGAAGCCGCCGAAACTGTGCGCCACGATCACCGGCGGCTCGTCGAGCCGGAACATGCCGGCATCCTCGCAGACCGCGATCTGCTCGCGCGCGAACAGCGCCATCGAATAGCCGCCGGCGCGCCAATCGCTGTCGCCCATGCCGGACAGGTCCATGGCGGCAACGTTGTAGTCCTTGGCCAGGAACGGCGCGATGAAGTCCCACCAATGCGCGTGCGCCGCGTTGCCGTGCACCAGCAGCAGGCCCGGACAGGCGCGGTTGCCCCAGCGCTGATAGTGGATCCTGGCGCCGGCGACGTCGATGAAACGGCTGTCCGGCTTCGCCGCCAGCGCGTCCTCGAACCATTTGGGAGCCGGCGGCGGGGCGCCGTCGAACGGCGCCAGCGGCCCCTGGCCGGCCTGCAGCGTGAACATCTGCTTCTCGGTATCGCGAAGAAGCCCCGGCACCGGCGGGATGAAGGGAACATCGCTCATGGGCGCGGCACCGTCCGGGGTCCCAGGAGCTTGAACACGCCGGTGCCGGTCATGATGGTGCGCGCCCCGGTCCACAGACGGCCCTTGACGATGAAGAACCCATCCTCGTCGCCGGCGAGTTCGCTGGTGCCTTCGACCCATTCGCCGAGCTTGGCGGCGGCGACGAAATCGGTCGTCATCCGCGCCGTCACCCAATAGTGCGTGCGGCTCTGCGAGATCGCATGGCCCCACACCATGTCGGCGAAGGCCATCAGCATCCCGCCATGGCAATTGCCCATGCCGTTGACGTGATGCTCGCCGACCTGGAAGGCGCGGATGAAGCCGCCATCCGGCTCGGTCTTTTCGTAGAACGGCCCGACCTGACGGCCGAAACCGCGCGACCAGTTCATGGGCGCAAAGCCGGGCGGCGCGTGGGCGGTCTCGGATTCGAAAAGGTCGTCTGACATCGCCGCATTGTGCCCGATCAAGCCAGCCACTCAAGCCAGGTGCCGTGGGGATGGCAAGACGCCAGCCGCGTCTCCTCCCGCACGCCATCGCCGTAGCGGACGGCGCACAGGACGTACAGCGCGCCGTCATATTCGAACGAAAGCCGCCACACCGGCCGGCGCAGGCCGGCGATCACCAGCATGCTCTCCAGCGCCTCCTTCATCTCGCTCGAGAACTGATAGATCGCGATGGTGTGATAGACGACCGGCGCGCTGTCGCGCGGCACCTGCGCCAGCACGTCGGGCAACAGCGCCAGCGCGTCGCCGGCCACGATCGGCGGCCTGTCCCGCGCGAACAGCGCGATGGCGCGGTCGAGCCGTTCGAGCCGCTTGCCCTGATCCGGCCAGACCAGCGCGCGCAGCCAGTCGCGGTCGTCCCGCTTCGACAAATCGACGGGGTTGAGTTCCAGACCGATGCGCGCCGCAACGGCCGGCGCCGGCGCCACCGGCGGGTCCGCATCGCCGCGCAACTCGCAATCGATCACCAGCGGCGCGTCCGCGTCGACCGCCGCGACCGTCCGTCCGCCCCGCGCATAGCGCACGCCGTAGCGGTCCCAGATCATATTCAATCCCGCGCTCGGCCCGATCTCGATCGGCGACAGCGGGCGCGCCGCCTGCGCGGCGATGGCGCGAAAGCCCGGATGCAGCAAGGCGCTGCGCCCGACCTCGTTGGTGTTGGTCACCCGCGTCTCGATCAGCTTTTCGATCTGCGCGCGATGCGTCCGCACGAAATCCTGGAAGTGCGGGAACGGGTCTTCGCCGTCCGGCGCTTCCGTCCCGCCGGCCGTGGCATAGAACCGCGTCAACGGATGGCGGGCGCCTCGCAGGATCAGGAAGTGCACCGCGCCGAGAATCAGATTGGCGTGCGGCTGCCCCGGCTTCGCGCGCGCCGCCATGGCCTTGAGTTGCGCGTCGCCGCCGATCCCCTCCGCCAGCCTTGCATAGAGAGCGCTGCCGGTCTTCAGCGCGTCATGGGCGAAGAAATCCCAGTAATCCCGATGCGCGCCGCTCATCCCGCCGCCCGTTCACCACTTGTTAAGCGTAAGCATTCGTCCCGCGAAAGGACAGGATTAAACGCGTCGTTTACACCTGCTCGCCACAATGCGCGGTGTTCCGTTTCGAGGCACCTTCCATGGCGCAGACGATCCTTGTTGTCGATGACGATCCGGTGCAACGCCGGCTGCTGGAAGCGGCGATCTCGCGCTCGGGCATGCATGTCGTCACCGCGCCCGGCGGCGGGCCTGCGCTCGATCTCATCGGCGGACCCAGGGGCGAGCAGATCAGCCTGGTGCTGCTCGATCTCGTGATGCCCGACATGAGCGGCCTCGACGTGCTCGCCAGGCTGCGCCCGGCGCATCCCGAGCTTCCGGTCATCGTGCTGACCGCCAAGGGCGGCATCGACAGCGCCGTGGAGGCCATGCGCGCCGGCGCCAACGACTTCCTCGTCAAGCCGGCGAGCCCCGAACGCATCGCGATCTCGATCCGCAACCAGCTCAAGATCGGCACGCTGACCGGCGAGGTGAAGCAGCTCAAGAAGAAGACCGAGAACCGCCTGACCTTCGACGACCTGATCGCGACCTCGTCCGAAATGCGACAGGTGTTCCGGCTGGGCCTGCGCGCGGCGCAGTCCAACATCCCGATCCTGATCGAAGGCGAGAGCGGCGCCGGCAAGGAACTGATCGCGCGCGCCATCCAGGGTTCGTCCGAACGCGCCGGCCGCCCGTTCATCACCGTCAATTGCGGCGCCATCCCGGAGAACCTGATCGAGTCGATCCTGTTCGGCCACGAGAAAGGCTCGTTCACCGGCGCCAGCGACAAGCATCTGGGCAAATTCCAGGAAGCCGATGGCGGCACGCTGTTCCTCGACGAGATCGGCGAATTGCGCCTGGACATGCAGGTCAAGCTGCTGCGCGCGCTGCAGGAGGGCGAGGTCGATCCCGTCGGCTCCAAGCGGCCGGTGAAGGTGGACGTGCGCATCATCTCCGCCACCAACCGCGATCTGGCGCAGCTGGCGCGCGACGGCCAGTTCCGCGAAGACCTGTTCTACCGCCTCAACGTCTTCCCGATCTTCGTGCCCGCGCTGCGCGACCGCCGCGACGACGTGCCGGCGCTGGCGCGCCATTTCATCGACCGCTTCGCCGCCGAGGAACACAAGGCGGTCGCCGGCCTGACGCCGGAAGCTTCGCAGCTGCTCGAGAAGTTCAACTGGCCGGGCAATGTCCGCCAGCTTGAGAACACCATCTTCCGCGCCGTGGTCCTGTGCGACGGCACGCTGCTCGACGTCGTCGATTTCCCGCAGATCGCCGCCGCGCTCGGCGTGGAGGCGCGCGCATCGCGTGCGCCGTCGCCCGCGATGTCGTCGGCGCATGCCGCGACGCCGGTGCATGCCGCGCCGCTCGCGGCGCCGGCGCATGCTTCGCCCTATGCACTGTCGGGCACGGACGGGGCGGGCCATATGCGCAAGCTCGAAGACATCGAGTCGGAAGTCATCCGCATGGCGATCAGCCGCTATGACGGGCATATGAGCGAAGTCGCCCGCCGGCTCGGCATCGGCCGCTCGACGCTCTATCGCAAGCTGAAGGAATTGGGGCTGGAGCCGGATGCGCCGGAGGCCGCCGGCTCCGACATGGAGCTTTCCCAACACGCCGCCGGCTAGCTCCCCACCCGCTCGCGCGGGAAAGGCCAGCCGCGTGTCACCTCTCCCGCTTGCGGGAGGGGTCGAAATTCGCGCGCGCGAATTTCGGGCGAGGGGAACCCTTCAATGCTTCATCCCAAGCGCACCCAGATACAGGTCGAGCATCGCTTCCTGTTCCTGGCGGTCGGCGCTTTCCATTTTGCGCAGGCGGATCACCTGGCGCATCACCTTGGTGTCGAAGCCGGTGCCCTTGGCCTCGGAATAGACCTCGCGGATGTCGTCGGCGAGCGCCTT
>DASWOE010000075.1:0-6533 GCA_036398875.1 Rhizomicrobium sp. | reverse complement strand
ATCGTGGTGTCGAACCATGGCGGCCGCCAGCTCGACGGTGTCCCCTCCACCGCGCGTGCGCTGCCGCCCATCGCCGACGCGGTCGGCGAGCGCGTGACCGTGCTCGCCGACGGCGGCGTCCGCTCCGGCCTCGACGTCGTGAAGCTGCTCGCGCTCGGTGCGCGCGGTGTGCTTCTGGGCCGCGCCTGGGTGTTTGCGCTCGCCGGCGCGGGCGGTGCGGGCGTGGCGCATGTGCTGCGCCTGATCGAAGCCGAGATGCGCGTCGCCATGGCGCTGACCGGCACGACAAGCATCGGCGCGATCGATCGCAGCATCCTTGCGGAACCGGAAAAGGACGTTCGCCGATGACGGCCAATCCCCTGCTCGGCGTGTTCTTCCACTGGCTGGGCGGGCTGTCCTCGGCCAGCTTCTATGTGCCCTACAAGCGCGTGCGGCGCTGGTCGTGGGAGATCTTCTGGCTCTGCGGCGGCATTTTCAGCTGGCTGATCGCGCCCTGGATCTTCGCCGCCCTGCGCACCGACGATCTGCTCGGCGTGCTGTCGGCCGCGCCGCCTTCGGCGCTGGCCTGGTGCTATTTCTGGGGCGCGATGTGGGGCTTCGGCGGCCTCACCTTCGGGCTGACCATGCGCTATCTCGGCATGTCGCTCGGCATGGCGGTCGCGCTCGGCCTCACCACGGTCATCGGCACGATGGGGCCGCCGATCTTCCACGGCACGCTCGGCGCGCTGGCCGCGACCTCCAGCGGCCGGATGACCTTTGCCGGCATCGCCGTGACGCTGGTCGGCATCCTGACCGTGGCGCAGGCCGGCCGCGCCCGCGAGCGCGAGCTCACCGGCGAGCAGAGCCGCGCCGCGATCGCCGAATTCGACCTGCGCAAGGGACTCCTGGTCGCGATCTTCTCCGGCGTGATGTCGAGCTGCTTCGCCTTCGGCCTCGATGCCGGCGGTCCGATCCGCACGCTCACCCTGGCCGCGGGCACCGATGTGCTCAGCCAGGGCCTTCCGGTCCTCTGCGTCGTGCTGGCGGGCGGCTTCACGACCAACTTCCTGTGGTGTCTGATCCTGATCTGGCGCAACGGCTCGGCCGGCGAGTTCATCGGCCGCAGCGGGCCTGCGCCGGACGCCGATGGCGCGCCGCCGCCGCTGCTCGCCAACTATCTGCTCTGCGCGCTGGGCGGCACGCTGTGGTACTTCCAGTTCTTCTTCTACACGATGGGCGAGAGCCAGATGGGACGCTACGGCTTCTCCAGCTGGACGCTGCACATGGCCAGCATCATCCTGTTCAGCACGCTGTGGGGCTTTGCCCTGCGCGAATGGGCCGGCACCAGCCGCCGCACGCGCGCGCTGGCCTGGGGCGGCATCGCCATCCTGGTCGGCTCCACCGTCGTCATCGGCGTCGGCAACTATCTCGCCGCGCGGCCGTGACTCCCTCGTTTACCATCTCATGTCAGTATTGATCATTTTCGATCATAGTTGCTAGGGTGCCGGGATCGCGAGGGGTGGGTTGCGTGGCCAAGTCCAAAATAGTCCAGTGTGCGGCCCTTCTCGCCTTGCTGACATGCGGTCCGGCCGTCGCCGCGCCATCGCCGAACCCGCCGATCCTGTCCGTCGATGCCGGCAAGCTGGCGGGTGAGTTGAACGGCGACATCGAGATCTTCCGCGGCATTCCCTATGCCGCGCCCCCGGTCGGCGCGCTGCGCTGGCGTCCGCCGGCGAAGCCCGCGCATTGGAGCGGCGTGCGCGACGCGACCGCGTTCGGGCCCTCTTGTCCGCAAGCCTCGCCCGGCGACAAAAGCAACATCCTCGCCTATGGCGGCGCACCGGAGCCGACCGGCGAGGACTGTCTGACGCTCAACGTCTGGGCGCCGGCCCATGTCGCCCGGCGCGCGCCGGTGATGGTGTGGTTCCACGGCGGAGCCGGGCGCATCGGCGCGGGCTCGCTGCCCTATTACGACGGCGCCTCCTTCGCGCGGGACGGCGTCGTGCTGGTGACGCTGAACTATCGCCTCGGCCATCTCGGCGGCTTCGCCTATCCGGGGCTGGCCGAACAAGCCGCGCGCAGGGGCGAGCATGTCGGCGCCTACGCCATGCTCGACCAGATCGCGGCGCTGGAATGGGTCAAGCGCAACATCGCGGCGTTCGGCGGCGATCCGAACAATGTCACGATCTTCGGCGAGTCCTCCGGCGGCATCAGCGTGTTCTCCATGCTGGTGACGCCATCGACCTGGGGGCTTTTCAACAAGGCCATCGTGGAGTCGGGCGGCGGCTGGTTCGGACCGCCCGCAAGCGCCGCCGACGTGGAAAAGCGCGGCCGCGCCATTGCCGCGGCTGCCGGTGCGCCGGCAAACGCTACGCTCGACCGATTGCGCGCGATGCCGGCGACGGCTTTCACCCATGTCCCGGGCGATTCGACCGTCGAGCCCGATGGCGATCTGGCGCCCAGCGGCATCACGCTCCCGATCGCGGCGGCCCATGTCGCGCCCGTCCCGCTCATGATCGGCATCAATGACGGCGAGGACTCGCTGATCGACCGCGCCATTTCCAAGGCGACGGCGATGGTCGATGACAAGACCCTGGCGAAGCTGCGCGATCTTTACGGCGCCCCGCTCGACCGCGAGATGGCGGCGCGGCTTCAGATGCGCGACGAGCTGGCGACCGCGCCGGCCCGCTGGGTGGCGGCGCGTTGGCCGGCGCCCGCCTATCTCTACCGCTTCGAGCACGTCACCGAATCCTACCGCCCGGCCCGCAAGCGGGCGCACCACGGCGCCGAGATTTTCTACGTCTTCAAGACGCTCGGACGCGAACCCGACGAGGTTTCGCGTCCGACGCCGGCCGACGAACGGCTCGCCGACGAGATGCATGCGCGCTGGGTGGCTTTCGCGCGCTCCGGCGCGCCCAATCCGCAGGGCCAGGCGAACTGGCCGGCCTATTCCGCGAGCGACGACCGCTGGATGGTGTTCGGTCAGCGGAGCAGTTCCGTGCAGGCGCATGTGATGAAGACGCAGCTCGACTACTACGAGAGCCAGTTCTCGCCGCTGATCTGGCTGCTGCGCGTGAAGGATTTCTTCGTGCGCCTGTTCGCCTGGCTGTAGCGGCCGTTCGAAATTCCAGGGAGATGTGAACCGTGAACCGTCTTACGATGCCGATATCCGTTGTGTTTGCCGTCGCTGCGATGTTCGCGGCGGGCGTCGCGCCGGCCGCCGAGGCGCCGCCCGCGCCCGAAAATTTCCGCACCTTCGTGCCCGGCTCGGTGTCGCCGCAGGCGCGCGCGATCCTCGAAAAATACGAACCGATCGCCGCGGCCGCCATGGCATCGACGCCGCCGCTGCGGACGGACGGCGACATCATCGCGTTCCACGACAAGATGGAGGCGCCGGGCCTGGTGCGTGCCGCCGCGGAGACCAAGGCGCTGGGCGTGTCGCCGGTCTATTCGCAGCTCGGCGGCGTCGGCGTGCTGACGACCCTGCCGCCGAACTTCGTCGAAGACGGCACGGTGCTGATCCGCGTGCACGGCGGCGGCTGGATCCTCGGTTCCGCCCGCTCGACCGCGGGCGCCGATGCGCAGATGGCGATACGCACCGGCCGTCGCATCGTGTCGGTCGATTACACCGTCGCGCCGCGTGGGCGCTGGCCGCTGATCACCGACCAGGTCGTGGCGGTGTACAAGGCGCTGCTGGCGCAAGGCTACAAGCCCGCCAATATCGGCATCTTCGGCGAATCCGCCGGCGCGAATATCGTGCCCGGCGCGATGCTCAAGGCGCGCGACCAGGGCTTGCCCATGCCGGCGGCGATGCTGCTGCTCTCGCCCTGCGCCGATCTGCATTTGAACGGCGATAGCGAGACCACGTTGCGCTATGCCGATCCGGTTCTCGACATCCCGCCGGTCGTGATGGCGCTGACGGCCTATGCGGGTCCGCAAGACTGGAGCAATCCCTATGTCTCGCCGGTCTATGGCGATTACGCCAAGGGCTTCCCGCCGGTCCTGATCCAGGTCGGCACCAAGGAAATGCTGCTCAGCGATGCGGTGCGCCTTTATCACGCCATCAAGGCCGGCGGCGTCGCGGCCGAACTCGATGTCTATGAAGGCATGCCGCACGTCTTTCAGGGCTACATGAACGGCACGCCGGAGCAGACGCAGGCCCTCGACGAGATCGACCGGTTCTGGAAAAGCCACCTCGTCGCCGTGCCGCGCTGAGGGCCGCCAGATGGTGGCCTCAAAGCCACACAAATTATCGATTTTGATCGAAAATGGTTGGAAACTTGACTTTATTGTCGGATTTGCAAACATGGCGTCAAGAACGAACAACGGCGCCGGACCACCGGTCCGGCCGAGGAAACCAAGGGGAGTTTGGACATATGCAAGGTCGTGAGTTGGGCCGAACCCGGTGGATGCAGGGCGTTACCTTGGGGGTATTGACCCTGGCTTGGGCGGGGCCGGCACTCGCCGAGAGCACGCAGATCGAGACCGTGGTCGTGACGGCGGAGCGCCGCGCCACCGACCTTCAGAAAACCCCGATCTCGGCAACGGTTCTCACCGGCGACGACCTCAAGGCGCGCGGCATCGACGCGCTCGACCAGCTTCAGTTCTCCACGCCGTCGCTGACGGTGCAGGATTCGGGCTCGAACGTGCTCGTGAACATGCGCGGCATCGGCAAGAACGACGGCGGCATCCAGGTGTCGTCCGGCGTGCTCACCTATCGCGACGGCGTCTCGACCTCCTTCAACGGCTTCCTCGCCGACGAACCCTATTACGACATCAGCAATGTTCAGGTGCTGCGCGGCCCGCAGGGAACCTTCGCCGGCCAGAACGCGACCGGCGGCGCGATCTTCATCACCGAGGCCGATCCGTCCTTCGACGGCGTCAGCGGCTTCGGCGAGTTCCAGTATGGCAGCTACAACGACGTGCGCATGCAGGGCGCGATCAACATTCCGCTGACCGACGACCTCGCCATCCGCGTCGCGACCGACGACGAGACCCGCGACACCTTCTTCCACATGTCCGGCCCGTTCACCGGCAATCCGGGCAATCTGCATACGACGAACTGGCGGCTGAGCACGCTGTGGAAGCCGACCTCGGCCTTCACCGCCGAGCTCAAGCTCGACTACAATTACATCGATCACGGCGCGCCGCTGGCGGCGCCTTTCACCGGCTCGACCAAGCACATCTTCGACGTCGGCTCGGACGCGCATCTGCAGGGCATCGACCAGCAGGGCCGCGCGGTGCTGCGCTTGAACTACGAGTTCGACAGCGGCATCCAGCTGCGCTCGATCTCGGGCTATCAGTACGGCCGCATCTCCTACGCGCTGGACGTCGATGGCACCGATAAGACCATCTTCTCGCTTCCGCCCGTCGCCGGCCCGGAAGTGTTCTATGCCCAGGCCAAGGACCAGGTCGTCTCGGAAGAGATCAACCTCGTTTCGCCCGACACCGGACCGTTGACCTGGATCCTCGGCGGCGCCTATCAGGACGACCTCCTGAACGTGCCGCAATTCATCATCTCGCTGGCGCCGGGGGGCGGTCCGACCACCGGCTTCGCGCTCACCGCGCTGCACGACACCGCCATCCGCCAGAGCTGGGGCGTCTTCGGTCAGGCGAGCTATGCGCTCACCGACGCGCTCAAGCTGCAGATCGGCCTGCGCTATTCCGAGACCAGCTTCAAGCAGCGCATCCAGGAAGGCGAATTGTTCAACGGCACGGTCGTGCTGGCGCTTCCGCTCAGCAACGTGACCCAGCGCGATGCGCGCCTCACCGGCAAGATCGATCTCGACTGGAACCTCGACGAGAACAACTTCCTCTACGCTTTCATCGCCACCGGCCATAAGGGCGGGGGCATCAACGGCAATGGCGCGATCTTCAAGGCGGAGAACGTCACCGACTACGAAGCCGGCTGGAAGAGCACCCTGTTGGACGGCCACGTCCAGACCCAGATCGACGGCTTCTATGACGAGTACAAATCGTTCCAGATGTCCTTCTACGATCCGACGAGCTTTTCGGGCGAAGACCAGAATGCCGCTGGCACGACCGTGATCGACGGCCTCGAAGCGCAGATCCAGGCGGTGTTCGGCGGCCTGTCGGCGAGCCTGGGCGGATCTTACGTCAATTCGGCGGTCGGAACCTTCTATGCCATCGACAGCCGGCTGACCATTCCGCCGGGAACGCCATGCAATTCGGCGACGGGGCCGGCCAGCGTTCTATGCCGGAACCTGACGGGCCGGGCGCTGCCCAACGCGCCGAAATGGCCGGCGCAGCTCGGTCTGCAATACGCCCTCGATCTCGGCGACGGCCAGACGCTCACGCCGCGCATCGATTACGGCCTGGTCGGCGCGCGCTGGGCGACCGTGTTCCAGGACGTTCCGTTCGATCGTCTTGCGGCGCAGAACCTGTTCAACGCGCAGATCGCCTTCACGCCGGACGACACCTGGCGGATCACGGCCTACGGCACCAATATCTTCAACCTGCACTATGTCTCGACACAGCTCCTGGGCAATCTTGGCTTCCCGGGCGCGCCGGCGCAGTACGGAATCCGCGTTTCG
>DASWOE010000074.1:0-4107 GCA_036398875.1 Rhizomicrobium sp. | reverse complement strand
TTGGCGAGCACGAGGTCGCCATATTTGGCGTCCGGGGTGATTTCGCGCTTGTCGGCGCGGCGGCGGCGGGACATCTGATGCTCTCCTTATTTCGGACGCTTGGCGCCATACAGGGACCGGCGCTGTTTGCGGTCCTTGACGCCCTGCGTGTCGAGCACGCCGCGGATGATGTGATAGCGAACGCCCGGAAGGTCCTTCACACGGCCGCCGCGGATCAAGACGACGCTGTGTTCCTGGAGGTTGTGGCCTTCGCCGGGAATATAAGAGAGCGCTTCGTAGCCGTTGGTCAGGCGAACCTTCGCCACCTTGCGCAGCGCCGAGTTCGGCTTCTTGGGCGTGACGGTATAGACCCGGGTGCAGACCGCGCGCTTCTGCGGGCAGCCCTGCAGGGCCGGCACCTTGTTGCGCTTGGGCTTGGAGCCGCGGGGCTTGCGGATCAGCTGATTGACTGTCGGCATTCGCTTTCCCTTTTTGCGCGGCCATGCCGCGCGGGGTTCCCAATTTTGGACGTTTCCGCCCGACCACTTTTGGCCCTGGCGACCATCGCCAAAGCCGAAACGAAAAGGGGCGCCAGGCCATAGGGCCTGCCCCGGATAAATCGCGGAGGACTTAGGTTTCGACACCTGAGTAGCGCGGTTTAACGCTCTAAACTGGCTTTCCGACAGCGTTTTGGGCGATTTGCGCCCATCGGCCTGTCCCTGAAAGGTCGCGCCTTATATTCACGGCATGAGGGGGCGTCAAGCAGGGAACGAAAGGAAATGTCGCGTGGTTCGGCCGCCAACCGAGGCCGCGGCGGCGGCAGGCCCGTCACGGCCCGCGGCCGGGGCGCGACAGGCGCAGGAAGACCTTGCGCAACTCCGGCAGCTGGGGCGGTTTGGCGAGCGTAAAATCGACGTCGGGGGGCTGATCGTTGTCGCCGCTGAGCCGTCGTCCCCACCCCGTCAGAAGGATGATCGGCGTGGCCGGCGACAGCGTCTTGATGGCATGCGCGACCTGGGCGCCATCGACACGCGGCATTCCGAGGTCGGTAATGACGACCGAAAAGGGCATGTTTTCGGCTTGAGCCTTGCCGAACGCGTCGATGCCGGCTTGGCCGCCTTCCGCCGCAACGACCGCATGCCCGTCCATTTCCAGCACCATCATCATGGAATCCAGGACATGGGGATCGTCATCGACGAGCAGTATCTTGAGCGGTCCAACCTCGTCCGCCGCGGCCTCCGCGGCGTGTTGCGGAATATTCGAGGCGGGCATGGCCGGGAAGACGAGGCGGATGACAGTGCCCGCCCCCGGCGCGCTCTCGATCTCGATCCGCCCGCCATGGCGCTGAACCACGCCACAAACCATGGCGAGCCCCAATCCGGTGCCGCGCTCGCCTTTGGTCGTGTAGAACGGTTCGAGGCAACGGCGGCGGGTCGTCTCGTCCATGCCCGTTCCGGTATCGGCCACTTCGAGCCGGACCTCCGACGCGCAACTGCCGTGTGGCGCGCCGCGGGTTCTCAGCGTCAGCGTTCCGCCCTGGGGCATCGCATCGACGGCGTTGAAGATGAGGTTGGTCAGGACTTCGCGGATTTCGTTGTCGACTCCGGCAATGGGCGGCAAGCCCGGGTCCAAATCGCTGTGCATGGCGATCGCGATTCCGGTTCGCTGCGGCATGTCGCTCCAGCGTGCGCGCGTGAGTTCGATCGCCTGCGGAATGCTCTCGTTCAAATCGACCGGAAGCGGTTCGACGTCCGTTTCGCGCTCGCGATAGAATTCGCGCATCCGGGCGACCGTCGCGCCGACATCGTCCACCGCCCGCTTGACGGTCGCGAGCTGGGTGCGTCCGCGTTCGCTGAGATTCGGTTCGGTTTCGAGCAGGGACTGGGTGTAGATCGACGCCGGCAGGATCGCATTGTTGATGTCGTGCGCGATCCCGCTTGCCATTTGCCCGATGGCGCGCAGGCGCTCCTGCTGCATCGCGATCTGCTGCGTCCGCCGCAGATCCTCGTAAGCCTGTCGCAGCGTCTCGTGCAGCTGTGCCTGATGCGTCGCCAGGGCGATGTGCTCGCTCAATTGGCGCAGGAATTCGCAATCGCTGCTGCTGAAGGCGTTCGGTTCGCGCCGCGCCGTCATGAGCACGCCGAAGACCACCTTTTGGATCGCGAGCGGCGACACGACCAGGGCGCGCAGCCCGGCGCCGGCCAGACGCTCGGGGAAGGGAAACCTCACCTCCGCGATGTCGGGCTCGTATACGAGTTCGCCGCGCACGCAGCGCGACAGGCCGTTCTCGTCGATCGCGATCCGCGCCTGCTCCGGCATCGCGAGTTCGAGCGCAAGCGGGCGGCTTTTGACGCCGGCATTGGCGACGATCAGGACGCGTTCGACGTCGTCGTAGAGGCACAGACAGACGAAATCGATCGGCAATTGATCTTCCAGGCTGCGGCTGACGACCTGGAAGATGCTCGGCAGGTCCAGGCGCTCGCCGATGGCGCGGGTGATCTGGTGCAGCAGATTGAGGCGGTCGAGCTGCATCTGCAGCCTGTCCTCGGCCTGGCCGCGCAACGCGTTTTCGGCCCGCAGCGCCGCCGTGCGCTCATCGACGCGCGATTCCAGATCGCGGTTGAGATCGCGCAGCGCCCGTTCGGCCCGCAGCCGCTGGACGGTGGCGGCGGCGCCGATCTGCATCATGCTGAGCAGCAGATAGAGCTTGCCGATGAGCTTCCCCAGATGCGCAACCATCGCGACGGCATCGTTCGGGGCGCGCGAATACAGCATGGCGCCGTGGCCGATCATCATGACGACCGCCGTCAACGCGATTGCTTGCGTCACCTCGTCCCGCTTGCGTGCCCGCCAATAGCCGACCCCGACAAGGAGCCAGAGGAAGGGCACCAGGACCAGGGTCGGCCGTGTGATGCCCAGGAACCCGGGGGCGGAATATCGCGGCAGCCGCAGCGACAGAACCATCACCGCCGCCGCGAGCACGGCCATGGCGAGGAAGAACGGCCAGGCGACCTTCCGTTCGCGGTCGCCAAGCAGCAGCGCCCCACCCAGGCCGATGGGAAGAACATAGGCCGGAACGCCCCAGGTTCCCGCGCGCCATTGGATTTCCGACGCGCCGCCCGCGACGAAGCCTGAAAGCGTCTCGATGGCGGCGAACGTATGGCCGAGTTCGCCCAGAAAGGCGACGCCGAAGCACACGGCCAGCAATCGCGGAAAGGCGGCCGGGGTCCGCGAGGCGATGTCCGACAGCAACAGCACCAGCATGCCGTTGGCGAGCAGGACGCTGGTGTCGAGGATCGTGTGAAAGGCCGGCCCGTCGATCGCCGTCCATTCGAGAAGACCGGCAGCCCCCACGACAAACAGAACCAGTGCGACGGCCAGGTTGACGCGTGGATTTAGGTCGGTACCGGTCTCCATCGCCCGTCGCCCGCCATTGGCCCCTGCAACCCATAGCTGAAATCCCCACCCGACGCATGGCCCGGATGTCCGATGCCGGGAATATTTTATTCCCAAGACTTGACAGTAATTCCTACAATCTTAGATAGTATACATGAGCGAGACCCGACAGGATCGGCGTACCCGCGTGGCGGCTGCGCTGGAAAAACAGTTCGAGGAATGCAACCGCGCCGCCAACCGGCTGCTCGCGGAGATGTCCGGCAACCAGCCGGACTATTACAACATGCCCATCGCCATCGCCCTGCTCCGCACCGCGGGCCAGCTTGGCGCCGCCATTGCCCGCCTGGACCCCGCGAGTCCGCCGGGCGCAACGTCCGAAGAATCGCAAAATCGCGATTCAATTCCGACATAAAGTTGCGCGATGCCCTACAAGCGCGGCGCTCCCAAAGGCAACACCAACCGGCTCAAGCACGGCCACTTCGCCGCCGCGACCATCGATCTGCGGCGCGCGTGCCGCCGCACCCTCAACGAGGCCAAAGCGCATCTGGCGGATCTGCGCGCCTTCGGCCGCCTCGTCGATATTTTCGAAAGCGTCGCGGCGCTGCAGGCCGCCGGCGCCGATCCCAAGCGGCTGGCCTTGCTGGCCCATGCCTTCGAAGCCGCGCTGACCGCATTCGAGACCGGTCGCGCCGCGCCGCGCAAGCGCGGCGCCCGACGCCGGCCCGCGCTCGC